>JBIKTU010000180.1:0-4933 GCA_044347965.1 Caulobacter sp. | reverse complement strand
GTTCGAGATGGCTATCCTGGCCGAAGACCTGGAGTAGGCATTCCTGTCATCCCGGGCAGCCGCAGGCTGACCCGGGACCCAGCCGATGCCGTGCGTCCGCCCTCTGGGTCCCGGCTCCGCGCTTCGCATGGCCGGGATGACATAACTTGGTGAACCTGGACGGTAGACCCGTCTGGTCGGACCTTCGCGCCATGCCGAAGACATCGCTCGCGCCGTACAGCTACCGCGCCGATCCCGCCGTTCCGGCGCTTCCGGACGACAGGCCGCCAAGCGCATGAGGGTCCTCATCATCGGCGGCTACGGTACGTTCGGCGGTCGCCTGGCGCGGCTGCTGGCCGATGAGTGGCGCGTGACGCTGCTGCTGGCCGGGCGGTCGGAGGACAAGGCGCGGCGGCTGATCGGCACGCTGCGCTCGGACGCGGTGCTGATCCCCTTCCAGTTCGACCGCGACGGCGACCTTGCCGCGCAGCTGGCGCAGGCCAGGGCCGAGCTCGTGGTCGACGCCAGCGGGCCGTTTCAGGCCTATGGCGACAGACCCTACCGGGTGGCGGAGGCCTGTATCGACGCCGGCGTCCCTTACATCGACCTGGCGGACGGTTCGGACTTCGTGGCCGGAATCGCGGCGCTGGACGCGCGGGCGAAGGCGGCCGGTGTCTTCGTGCGCTCAGGCGTCAGCACCTGTCCGGCCTTGACCTCGGCGGTGGTCCGCAGGCTGGCGGAGGGCTGGTCAGCCGTGGGCTCGGTTTCGGCCGGCATCGCGCCGACGCCCTGGTCGGGCATCGGCCTCAGCGTGGTCCAGGGCATCGCCGGCTATGCGGGCAAACCCGTTACCCTCGTGCGCGGCGGCCGCGCGGCCCTGGCCCCGGCCCTGGTCGAGACCCGCCGGGTGACCGTCGCCCCGCCCGGGGTGACGCCGCTGCGCAATCTGCACTTCTCGCTGGTCGACACGCCGGACCTGCGCACGCTGCCGGCCATGCTGCCTGGACTGCGCGACGTCTGGTTCGGCGCCGGGCCGACGCCGGAGCTGCTGCACCGGATGCTGAACGGCATGGCCTGGCTGGTGCGCTGGCGGCTGATTCCGACGCTGGCCCCCCTGTCGCCGCTGTTTCACCAGGCGATCAACCGCCTGCGCTGGGGCGAGCATCGCGGCGGCATGTTCGTGGCCGCCGCCGGCGAGGACGGGGATCGCCGCCCGCTCCGCCGGTCCTGGCATCTGGTCGCTGAGGGGGACGATGGTCCCTTCATCCCCTCCATGGCCGCCGAGGCGCTGATCCGGCGGATGATTGACGGCCGACGGCCTGAGCCGGGCGCCCGCCCGTCGGTCGCCGATCTGGAGCTCGCCGACTTCGAGGCCGCCTTCGCCCGCCGGGCCATCCGCTGCGGCGTCCGCGAGGAGATCGAAGCGTCCGAGCCGGTCTATCGTCAGGTGATGGCCGGCGCCTTCGACGCCATGCCGGACGTCTGGCGGGCGATTCACGGCCTGCGGACCGGGGCGCTGAGGGTCGAGGGACGGGCGATGGTCAGGCGCGGCAAGGGCCTGCTCGCGCGAATCGTCAGCGCCGTGATGGGCTTTCCAGCGGAGGGCGACGATGTGCCGGTGGGCGTGCGCTTCGAACGGCGGGGCAATGCCGAGCTCTGGACCCGCACCTTCGGCGGCAGGACCTTCTCCAGCTTGCAGGAGCCCGGCCAGGGTCGGTCGATGCATCTGGTCGTCGAGCGTTTCGGGCCGCTGGCTGTCGCCATGGCGCCCACCACAGGGGACGGCCGCATGAGCCTGGTCATCCGGCGTTTCAGCCTGTTCGGCGTCGCGCTTCCGCTATGGCTTTCACCGACAACGACCGCCCGGGAGGAGATCGTGGACGGCCGTTTTCACTTCGACGTGGAGATCGGCCACCCGCTGACCGGCATGATCGTGCGGTACAAGGGGTGGCTGGTTTAACCCTCACTGTCATCCCGGACGGCCCGCAGGGACGATCCGGGACCCGGAAGCGCTTCCGCCGGGTCCCGGCTCTCCGCTTTGTTGCGGCCGGGATGACAGGCTTTGCGGCTACAAAACCCCCAACATCTGCGCGACCAGCGGGTGGCGCACGATGTCCTGTTCGGCCAGGCGCACCACAGCGATGTTGGGCACGGCCTCGAAGCGGTCGGCGACGTCGCCCAGGCCGGACAGCCCAGGCAGCAGGTCCGACTGGTGGGGGTCGCCCGTCACCACCATGGTCGAGTGCCAGCCCAGCCGGGTCAGCAGCATCTTGAGCTGGCCGTAGGTGCAGTTCTGGGCCTCGTCGATGACCACGAAGGCGTTGTTGAGCGTGCGGCCGCGCATGTAGCCGACCGGGGCGATCTCGATGGCGCCCTCGGCGATCAGCGCCCGCACCCGCTTCATCGACAGGCGATCCGACAGGGCGTCGTAGAGCGGCCGCAGGTAGGGGGCGAGCTTGTCCTCCATGTCGCCCGGCAGGTAGCCGATCGATTCGCCGGCCTCGACCGCCGGACGCGACAGCACGATCTTGGCCACCTTGCCGGCCTCCAGCGCCTCGACGGCCTTGGCGATGGCCAGGTAGGTCTTGCCCGTCCCTGCCGGACCGAGCGCCATGACAAGGTTCTTGGCGTCGATGGCCTTGATCAGCTCGGCCTGACCGTCTGATTTCGGTTTGATCGTCTTCAGATACCCCTGCTCGCGATCCTCCTCCCGGCCGAGTGGCGACCAGCCGTTACCGACCGGCAGGCGGCGCACCTTGCCGCCGTCGTCCTGGAACTGGGCGTTGTCGAACGCGCCTTCGCGCACGGTCCGCTTCAGGGCTCGCTTGGTCATCGTGAGGCCTCCAATGGGGCATGAAAAAAGGGCGTCGCCGGTACGGCGCGCCCTTGGGACAGGAAAGCGGAGCGGATGACGCGCGGGCGGCCGGGCGGCTCGCTTGCGCTTCGCGGGACTGGAGACGTCCCTGGACGCCTGGACACCAAACGCGACACCCGGTTCTCCATCGTCAGGAGACCACGGACGGAAAGTCGTCCGTGCAGGATTTGAGAGGGTCGAGACCCGCTCGAATCGCCTGACAAGATTGATGCTAACTTGGTTTCTGACTCGTTAAGCAAGCCGTCACGACAAATATACGAGGCGAGGGTATGACTGTTTATGCTTTGGGCGCCTTAAGCCCCACGCTGCCTTTGGAAGACGAATACTGGATCGCGCCGACCGCGGCCGTGATGGGAAACGTGATTCTGAAGAAGAACGCGAGCATCTGGTGGGGCGCCACGGCTAGAGGCGACACCGAAACCATCACCGTGGGCGAGAACAGCAACGTTCAGGACGGATCTGTGCTTCACGCCGACATCGGCATGCCGTTGGTCATCGGCGCGAATGTGACCGTCGGGCATATGGTCATGCTTCACGGCTGCACCATCGGAGACGGCAGCCTGATCGGCATCGGCTCGATCGTCCTCAACGGCGCGAAGATCGGTCGCGGCTGCCTGATCGGGGCCGGCGCGCTGATTCCCGAGGGCAAGGAGATCCCCGACAACAGCCTGGTCATGGGCGCCCCCGGCAAGGTGGTCCGCGAGCTCGGCGAGGCCCAGGCCGCGGCCCTGATCGGTTCGGCCATGCACTATGTCGAGAACTGGAAGCGCTATCGGCGGGAGATGACGGTGGTGGGGTAGGGGCGTGTCGAAGCACGCAACGCCGTTGACGTCCCTCGCGTAAGGGAGGCTCCTCTCGCGTAAACAAGGGAGACGCTTCCATGGCCTACGAATTCATCACGGTCGACCGCGAGGGGCCGGTCACCATCTTCACCCTCAACCGGCCGGAGGTGATGAACGCCCTCCATTCGCCGATGCATTTCGAGCTGGACGAGGCGTTCAACGCCTTCGCCGCTGATCCGGACCAGTGGGTCGGCATCGTCACCGGGGCCGGCGATCGCGCCTTCTCGGCCGGCAACGACCTCAAGCACCAGGCCATGGGCGGCAAGATGGGCAGCCCGCCGTCGGGCTTTGCGGGCCTGACCAGCCGCTTCGATCTCGACAAGCCGCTGATCGCGGCGGTGAACGGCGTGGCCATGGGCGGCGGCTTCGAGATCGCGCTGGCCTGCGACCTGATCATCGCCTCGGAGGGCGCGGTGTTCGCGCTGCCCGAGCCGAAGGTCGGCCTCGCCGCGCTCGCGGGCGGTCTGCACCGCCTGCCGCGCCAGATCGGCCTGAAGCAGGCGATGGGCATGATCCTCACCGCCCGCCGCGTCAGCGCCGCCGAGGGCAAGGAGCTGGGCTTCGTCAACGCCGTGGTTCCGGCCGCCGACCTGATGACCGAGGCCAAGAAATGGGCCGGCCTGATCGGCGAATGCAGCCCGATGTCGATCCGCGCGTCCAAGCAGGCGGTGCTGCAGGGCCTCGAAATGCCGCTCGCCGACGCCATCGGCGGCCAGTTCAAGATGCCGGCCGTGGCGGCGCTCTTCCAGTCCGAGGACTTCCGTGAAGGTCCGATGGCGTTCGCCCAGAAGCGCGCGCCGCAGTGGAAGGGCAGATAGTCTTCCTCCCCCGTTGGGGGAGGGGGACCATGCGGAGCATGGTGGAGAGGGAATAGCCGCCGTCGGCTGGGTTGCCTCTCTGCTTCCCTCTCCGACCCGGCTCCGCCGGGCCACCTCTCCCACGGGGAGAGGAAGAGAAAGAAGAAAGGGCGGCTCCGTTTCCGGGGCCGCCCTTTGTCTTTCTAGGTCTGGGCGCTGGCCGTCTGGCCGCCGCCGCCGCCGCCCTTGCCGCGGTTGCGGCTGCGGGTCTTCTTGCGCTTGGGGGCGGCTTCGCCTGCCGCGCCGATCAGGCTGGTGACGCCCGCGAGGGGATCATAGCCGGCCGGACGGTGACGGGCGCGCTGGCCGCGCTCGGGCTGGGTCTTGCCGCTGGCGTCGAGGGCCTGGGGCTTCCTGTTGCGACCGTTGTTCTGGCCGTT
>JBIKTU010000179.1:0-4961 GCA_044347965.1 Caulobacter sp. | reverse complement strand
TCATCCAGGTCCTGCTTGAGGTCGATGCCCGGCGGCTGGAAGATCTCGACGCCGAACTCGCGCCGGGCGAACTCCAGTTCCGCTTCGCAGTCGCCGTACTGCAGGTTGATGAAGCTCAGGCCCGGCGTCTTCAGGATCGGGGCCCACTGTTCGAACGGCGAGTAGTAGCGGTGACGGGCGCTGTTGATCAGCAGGCTTTTCCAAAGCAGTCCGACCCGCAGGCCGGGCAGGGGGGAGAGCGTCGCCCGCCAGTGCTCTACGCGTGCCGGGTCGGGCGTCAGGAACCGCGCACGCGGGGGGAAGGCGTCCACCGTCCGCCGGAACCGGCGCAGCAGCGAACCGATCGGTGTCCAGAGGTCGACCGTTTCGAGGTCTTCCAGGAAGGTCAGGCCGCGCACGGAGCGCGCATCAACCTTGAAGGTGGCGTGCGACCCGACCAGCGCGTTGGGGAACGAGCGCTGGAACAGTGGCGCGAGCCGAGGCTCCACGGCCAGGATCAGCTGTCCGTCCGGGCCCAGCGCCTCGATCAGGTCCGGCAGGACGTTGGCGAACATCACCTCATCGCCGAGCCCCTGTTCGCCGACGACCAGCAGGGTGCGGCCGGACAGGTCGCTTTCCGGCGTCCACTTCGGACGGTCGATAAGGTAGTGGGTGACGTCGGCGAACGCCGGGTGCAGCCGCGCCTCGTAGGCGTCCCAGCCCTCGCCCACCCGCCCCAGGGCCATGAGGATGGTCGACCGGGCCAGCTCCATCATCTGCCGCTCATCGGGCGCCATGGCCGCCTGCATCGCCGTCTCGCAGTCCTCGAGCGCGCCCTGCCTGTCGCCGCGGGAGAGGCGGGCGTTGCCGCGGTTGTACCGGGCCTTGCTGAACTGCGGGTCGATGCGCAGGGCTTCGTCGAAGAAGGTGGTGGAGGTGGCCGGGTCGCCCTCTTCGCCAATCACGGTCCCAAGCGTGTTCCAGAGCAGGGCGCTGTCGGGCGTCGCATGGATCGCCGGACGCAGAATCTCGATCGCCTCGGCGAACCGGCCCTGGTCGCGCACGGCGCAGGCCAGATTGTTGGCGGCCTCGAACGAGTCCGGGTGGCTGGCGAGGTAGTGCGAGAACAGCTTTTCGGCGGTGCCGATCATGCCCATGCGATAGGCGAGACGACCCAGGTCATTGGCGATCTCGGCGTGATCCGGGATCAGGGCGAGCGCGGACTCATAGCATTTGACCGACCAGGCGAAGTCGCCGGCCCGTTCCCTGGCGATGGCCAGCAGATACCAGCCAAAGCCGCTCTTCTCGTCGATCTCAAGGGCCTTGATGGCCAGGTCGCCGCCGGTCTTGAAGTCATCGGCCTGCAGCGCCACCACCGCCTGCGACAGCAGGGGTTGCGCCGCCACGGCCTTCAGTTCGGCCACCGCTGTGTTCAGGCGGTCCAGCGCGGCGCGGGACCCGGATTCGCCCGCGATCTGACCGGACATGCGTGGCGCGGCCGCGGCCACCTGCGCCGGCTCCATGCCCAGCGCGATGGCCGAGGTCTGGGACTTGATCCTGGGCTGCGGCATGAGCGCGCGACTCCGTTGGGTGGACGCCATTACCCCTTCCCGATGCCTCGCTCATGCCTAACGGCGCATTAACCCGCAGCGAGATCGCGGGCTGGGAAATGTCCCGTTAACCATGCGGCCTTAGCGTCCTCTCCACAGGGCCGGTTGGATTCCCAGGGGCAGCCGCTCCATGGGCGGGCGCGCCCCAGACTTCGGAGTGAGACGCCGTGCCGTTGAAACTGTCACTGAAGCCCGGAGAGAAGTTCGTCCTCAACGGCGCCGTCGTGCAGAATGGCGATCGACGTGGTGTCCTGGTCCTCCAGAACAAGGCGTCCGTGCTCCGCGAGAAGGACATCATGCAGCCGGAAGAGGCCGTAACCCCGGCCCGGATGATCTACTTTCCTGTTATGATGATGTACCTGGATGAGCCTGGAGCGCTCCGCCACTACGATGAGTTCGTGCGCAGGCTATCAGAGTTCATGGGCGTTATCCGCAACCCGGACGTCCTGGCCGACTGCGTTTCCATATCCAAGCACGCCATGAGCAAAGATTACTACAAGGCCCTTATGCTGTGCCGGAAGTTGATCGAGTACGAAGACGAAAGGTTGGGCAATGTCCCTGCAGGCGTACCAGAAAGCCGCAGCGCGGGCTGAAAACCCCCGCGAGGCGGAGTACCGCCTCTTCGGTCAGGTCACGCGCGCCCTCATTCAGGCTGCCGAGTTGCCGGAAGAGGATACAAAGGGGCGGATTGACGCCCTGGACTGGAACCGCCGCCTTTGGTCGGCATTGGCCAGCGACTGCTCTGCGCCTGAAAACCAGCTGCCCATGCCGCTTCGCGCCCAGATCATCTCGCTCAGCCTCTGGGTCAGCCGTTACACCAGTTCGGTGATCCGGCGCGAAGATGACATTGACGCCCTGATCGACATCAACCGTATCATGATGAATGGCCTGTCGGGCGCCCCTGAGGTCGCCTGAGCCCGCCAGGCTCTCCGTTTTTCCGGCAAACTCTGCCGCCCGGCCATTCGAGCCGGGCGGTTGTTGTTCTGGGGCCGGTCAGCGTCGGTGGGCGCTAAAAAATACCTATAAAATACAAAGGTATAAACGTGAGCCGGCCGGAGTTGGTCTGGCCCGGCCTTTGCGATGTTGCCGGGTGAGCAAGAATGCTCTGCGGCCAAAGCCGCACCCCTCATCCCGACCAGAATGGAAGGAAAGCCGATGAATTCGGTCAATACGAACGTGGGCGCGATGGTCGCGCTCAATAACTTCAACGTGACCAACAAGGAGCTCTCGCAGACGCAGAACCGCATCAGCACGGGCATGAAGATTTCCAGTGCGAAGGATAACGGCGCTATCTGGGCTATCGCCCAGTCGCAACGTGGCACTTCGCTGGCTCTGAATGCCGTGAAGGACTCGCTCGGTCGGGCTAGCTCAACGGTCGACGTTGCGCTCGCTGCCGGCGAAAGCGTCTCTGATCTGCTGTTGAAAATGAAGGAAAAGGCCCTGGCGGCGTCGGATACCAGTCTCGATACCTCCAGCCGGTCCGCTCTCAACGAGGACTTTAAGGCCCTGCGTGAACAGATCACCAAGGCTGTCTCTAACGCCGACTTCAATGGGGGCAACCTCATCAAATCCGGCGCCGCGAGTCTCCAGGCCCTCGCCAATGCGGACGGATCGTCCAGGCTCACCGTGGCTGCTGAAGTCTTGGCCCTGGGTGGAACCATCGTGACCGTCGCCGCGACGGCCTCGATCGGAACGTCGACCCTGGCTGCGGCCATGGTCACGACGGTCTCAACCTCCATCATCAACACCGGCGCGGCTCTCGCTCGCCTTGGCACTAGTTCCAAGGCGCTCGAGGGGCACGCGACCTTCGTCGGCAAGCTGCAGGACAGCCTCGACGCGGGTGTTGGGAATCTGGTCGACGCCGACCTCGCAAAGGAAAGCGCCAAACTTCAGGCTCTGCAGACAAAGCAGCAGCTCGGCATTCAGGCGCTCTCGATCGCGAATAGCTCGACCCAGATCCTGTCCCGTCTGTTCCAGTAGGCCGCGACGCCGGGCGGGGCTCCAGAAGCCCTGCCCGGCAGCCTTTTCCTCCGGGCCGCCCGGCAGGAATTTCCGCGCTCGCCCCTATGTAGGCAAATCCTGCCGGGCGCCGCCATCCTTAAAAGATACTTAATTCAATAATTTCAATATCTTAATCGACTTCGCCTGGTTGGCCGATCTGGCCCGGCGATTGCTTCCTGTCAGGTGGGCAAAATGCCCCCGGTAGTCAAAATGACGCCGGTCGCCTGGAAAAGGAAATTCGATCATGGCGCTGAATAGCGTTAACACGAACACTGGCGCGCTTGTTGCGCTTCAAAACCTGAACAAGACCAATTCGGAACTGGGCACCACCCAGAACCGGATCAATACCGGCCAGAAGGTCAGCACTGCCAAGGACAACGGCGCCATCTGGGCCATTGCCCAGACCCAGCGCGGTACTGCGAACGCCCTGAACGCCGTCAAGGGGTCGCTTGAGCGCGGACAGTCCACCATCGATGTCGCGATGGCCGCCGGCGAGACTGTTTCCAATCTGCTGATCGAGATGAAGGAAAAGTCCCTGGCGGCGTCAGATACGACGCTTGACACCACAAGTCGGGCTGCTCTGAACGAGGACTTCAAGGCCCTGCGTGATCAGATCACGAAGGCCGTCACGAACGCCGACTTCAACGGCGCAAACATGATCAAGGCTGCGGGCGCCTCAGTTGTTGCTCTGGCCAACGCGGACGGCACGTCCAAGATCACGGTTGCGGCGCAATCCCTGGCTCTCGGCGGCGCCAACGTCACTATTGCCGCAACTGCGTCCCTGGGTACCGCGACTATCGCGGCTGCAATGGTCACGACCGTCAGCACGTCGATCACGAACGTCGGTGCGGCCCTGGCCAAGCTCGGCACCGGCTCGAAGGCGCTGGAGTCGCACCTCAGCTTCGTCTCCAAGCTGCAAGACACCCTCGACGCCGGCGTGGGCAACCTCGTTGACGCTGATCTCGCCAGGGAAAGCGCCAAGCTGCAGGCCCTGCAAACCAAGCAACAGCTGGGCATCCAGGCGCTGTCTATCGCCAACGGCGCCACGAACTCGCTGCTGGGGCTTTTCCGCTAGGCTAGCATGGTGGCGGGCGTCTGACGTCCGCCTCCGTTTGCGGCGGCGATGGCCGAGTGGTCATCGCCGTCCGTTCACAGGAGGGCCGCCGGCAGCAAAGTGTCGGCGTCAGGAGAAATGAAAGCAACAATCATATCTGGTCTGCCGATCCAGGATCTCGGAGCCTTTCCAACGCCGGTGGCTCCCGCTGTAGAAGCGCCGCCCGCTGTAGAGGCGCCACGCCATAACACGGATCTCAGGCTGGTCATCGAAGTCGACCGGGTGTCCGGCGGGTTCGTCTACAAGACGCTCGACCG
>JBIKTU010000178.1:0-4972 GCA_044347965.1 Caulobacter sp. | reverse complement strand
TCGACCGCATCAAGGCGAGGAATTTCGCGACGCTCTGGCCGACCCACGGCCCCGCCATCACCGAACCGGGTCCGTTCGTGCAGGCCTATATCGACCACCGCCGCAATCGCGAGGCGCAGATCCTGGCGGCGATCGGCCAGGGCCTGACGCGCATCAAGGCGATGGTTCCGGTGCTCTACAAGGATGTGGATTCGCGTCTGCACCCTGCCGCGGCCCATTCGGTCCTCGCCCACACCCTGCATCTGGTCAGGGAAGGCCGGCTCAGCGCCGACGGCGCTCCAGGCCTCGACAGCGAGTATGCGCTGAAGGGCTAGCCGGTCAGACCCGACAGCAGCGTTCCGATCTGGCGGCAGTTGGCCCCCAGGTCACGGCTCTCGCTACGGCTGACCGAACGAACGTCGATACGGGCGCCAGCGCCCTCCGGCTTCACCCGCACCACGACGTCGCGCTTCAGTCCATAGAGAAGGTCCGTGGCCGTGGCCTCCAGTCGCCCGGCGGCAGGATCCTCATGGACCAGCGAAAGGCCGGCGGCCTGAACCGCGGCCCTGGCCGCGGCATAGGCCTGCTGCGGCGCAACGCCCAGAACGGCGGGTCGGGCGTGGGGACAGGTCTCGGCGTTGACCTCGCCCACCGGTCGCCCGGCATAGAAGCGCGAGCCGATCGGCAGGACGGGCTTGGCGTCGACATAGTTTGCCGCCGGACCGCGCGCCGCCAGCATCGCCGGCGAGAACATCAGCGGCTCGGACCAGTCCGTGGCCACATCGGCCAGCGGCGGCATCCTCGCCGCGTAGGACTGCAGGGCGATCAGCGCGGCCCAGGTCGCGGCGGTGATAACCAGCGCCAGCAGCGCCTTGCCCCAGAGCCTGGAGAAGCCGCCAAATGTAGCCACGAGCAGCCCCAGAACGCTGGTCAGGGCGCTGACCAGCGCCGCGGCCGGGGCCCAGCCGAGCGACGGCGTGGCGCCGTTCTGCAGCATGGCGACGATGCCGATCTGCTGATCCCAGAGGTTCAGTTGCATCCCGGCCGCGCCGGCGAGCACCAGGACGGCCGGAGCCAGCGCCGCCAGCAGCGCGAGGTTGAGATAGCCGTTAGCCCAGCCGGCGGGCTTCTTCTTCTCGTCCTTTCCGGCCTTGCGCTTGCCCTTGCCTCGGCTGTCCGCCGTGGGCGAGGCCAGCCACAGGGGCGACTCCTCGTAGGAGGCCGGCGCCTCGGCGTCCTTCGACGCCTTGGCGGGTTGTTCCTTCAGGGACTTCGGAAAGGTGAGTGACGCGGCTTCCGCGGCCGCGGCGGCGGCCAGGGCCGCGCCCACCGGGGTCATGTCCGGCATGCTGGGCAGCGGCGGCGGCACGTCGCCGTCGGCCTCGTCGGCCGGCGACCAGGCGGTCGGGTCAGCCTGCGCGCCTTCGGCCGGCGGCGCGGGTTCGATCGGTTCGAATTCGGCGTCGATCACGCCGTCGGCGGGCGCACGCGCCGTCGGCTCGGCGACCGGCTCGGCCACCGTTGTGTCAGACAGGGTCTCGGCTTGAGGGTGCTCTTCGGCCCCGACGGCTGCCGTGCTCGTCGGGGCCTCAGATTTTCCCGAAGGATCCTCGACCTCCACCGGCTCTGGAGCATGCAGCACCGGGTCCGGCGCGGCGCGTTCGGCGATGGTCGCCGCCCCGGCCGCCGCGGCGACCAGCACCGGCGTGGCCGGCAGGACATAGTCCTTCATACGCTCGCGGATCAGCTTCTTGTCGATCTTGCCGGTGGCGCCCAGCGGGATGTCGTCCACGAAGGCGACATCATCGGGCATCCACCACTTGGCGATCTTGCCGACGAGGAACTGCAGCATCTCTTCCTTGGTCGCCGTCTGGCCGGGCTTCAGCTTGATCAGCAGCAGCGGACGCTCGTCCCACTTGGGATGCAGAACGCCGATCACCGCCGCCAGCTCGACCTTGGGGTGACCCATGGCGATGTTCTCGATGTCGATGGTGCTGATCCACTCGCCGCCGGACTTGATGACGTCCTTGGCGCGGTCGGTGATCTGCATGAAGCCTTCGGGATCGATCGTGGCGACGTCGCCCGTATCGAAATAGCCTTCGTCGTCCAGGATCTTGCCGCCGGCGCCCTTGAAGTACTCCCGGACCACGAACGGCCCCTTGACCAGCAGGTGGCCGAAGGTGCTGCCGTCATGCGGCAGCTCGGCCCCGGCGTCGTCGGTCAGCTTCAGGTCGATGCCGAGCGGCGGACGGCCCTGCTTGAGCTTGTAGGCCATGCGCTCGTCGTAGGAGAGGCCGGCCACGCGGGCGTTGGGCGAACCCAGCGTGCCCAGCGGCGAGGTTTCCGTCATGCCCCAGGCGTGCAGCACGTCGACGCCGTAGCGGTCGTGGAAGCCGCGGATGATGCTCTCGGGACAGGCCGAGCCGCCGATGACCACCTTCTTGAGCGTGCTCAGCTTGCCGTTCGTGGCGTCCAGATGCTGCAGCAGCATCTGCCAGACGGTCGGCACCGCGGCGGAGAAGGTGACGCTCTCGGTTTCGAGGAGCTCATGGATGGACGCGCCGTCCATCTTCGCGCCCGGCATGACCAGCTTGGCGCCGGTGCCGGGACCGGCGAACGCGATCCCCCAGGCGTTGGCGTGGAACATCGGCACCACGGGCAGGACCGTGTCCGTCGCCGAGACGCCCAGCACGTCGGCCTGCAGACCGACCAGGGTGTGGATGTAGTTGGAGCGGTGCGAGTAGAGCACGCCCTTGGGATCGCCGGTGGTGCCGGAGGTGTAGCAGAGGCCGGCGGCGGTGTTCTCGTCGAAGCCGCCCCAGGCGCAGTCGGCCGAGTTGCCGTCGATCAGGGTCTCGAAGGTATGCGCGCCCTGCCACTTCATGGTCGGCACGCCCTTGATCTGGAAGGGCGGCATGTGGGTCTTGTCGGTCATGATCACGACGTGTTCGACCGACGGGCAGTGGGCCAGGATGGCCTCGAGGATCGGGACGAAGGTCAGGTCGACGAAGATGATGCGGTCTTCGGCGTGATTGATGATCCAGGCGATCTGTTCGGGATGCAGGCGCGGATTGAGGGTGTGGCAGACCGCGCCGATCCCCATGATCGCGTACCAGGCTTCCATGTGCCGGCCGCTGTTCCAGGCCAGGGTGGCGACCCGGTCCCCGACCCGCACGCCCATGCCGATGAGCGCGTTCGAAAGCCGCTTCGCGCGGTCATGAATCTGACCGTAGGTTGTCCGGACGATCGGTCCCTCGACCGAGCGCGTGACGACCTCGCGGTCTCCGTGCCAGCGTTTGGCGTGATCCAGGATCGTGTCGACCGTAAGCGCCGAATGCTGCATCAGGCCTTGCATGGACGTGGTCTCTCCCTCGTTTTCGTTGCTGCAGCGACCCTAGCAGCCTCCCGCGGCGATGCACAATGTGGCGCGCGCGAAGCGGGAAAAGGCCGTTACGGCCTTGCCGGGCGCGTGTCGACGCCCGTCACCAACTCCGGCATAAGCCGACGGCATGACTGAAGCTCGACACGCTGAAGCCCTCCCGCCCCTGCTCATCGCCGTCGCCGGCGGCTCCGGCTCGGGCAAGAGCACCCTGGCCGCCGCGCTTCAGGCGCGTCTGCCGGACGGAGTCGTGCGGATGGTGATCGAGGACGCCTATTACGGGGACTGGGGCGGCCGGCCGGGCTTTGACGCGGCGACCTTCGACTTCGACGACCTCTCGGCCAAGGATCATGACCTGCTGGCCGAACACCTGCGGGCGCTGAAAGCCGGCCGGGTCGTCGAGGGACCGGTCTACTGCTTCTCGACCCATCGCCGGAAGGCCGAGACCGAGCGGCTGGAGCCCGGCGCGGTCATCGTCGTCGAAGGGGCGCATCTGCTCTGCACCCCGGCGCTGGCGGCCCTGTTTGATCTGCGGGTGTTCGTCGACACCCCGGCCGATGTCCGGTTCATCCGTCGCCTGATCCGCGACCAGCGGGAACGCGACCGGACGGCGGACTCCGTGATCCAGCAGTATCTCGCGACGGTCCGGCCGGCGCACGAGCGCCTTATCGAGCCATCGCGGCGACTGGCCGATATCGTGATCGCCGACGAGCGGGGGGCGGTTGTTCCGGACGATCCCGCCGAGATGGACCGGCTGCTGGCCCCCCTGCTCGGCCACCCTCGCCTGCGGGCGCTGTTCGACAGCCGCTAGGGATACAAACGCCGGGAGCCCCATCCGACGCCCTGGCGCTCGAAGACCAGCCGCTCGTGCAGGCGGAACGGGCGGTCGCGCCAGAACTCGAAGCTCGCCGGCGCGATGCGGAAGCCCGACCAGTGCGGCGGCCGGGTCACCTTGCCGAGGCCGAAGCGCAGTCCCACCTCGGCGACCCGCTTTTCCAGCGCGAAGCGGTCGGGCAGCGTCCGGGACTGTTCCGAGGCCCAGGCGCCGAGCTGGCTGGACCGCGCCCGGGTCGCGAAATAGGCGTCGGCCTCGGCGTCGCTGACCGCGGTGACCTCGCCCCGGATCCGCACCTGCCGACGCAGCGACTTCCAGTGGAACAGCAGCGCCGCCTTCGGGTGGCGGGCCAGTTCCAGGCCCTTGGCGCTTTGCAGGTTGGTGAAGAACACGAACCCGTCGGTGTCGAAACCCTTGAGCAGGACCATCCGGACGTCGGGCATGCCCTCGTCGTCGACCGTCGCCAGGGCCATGGCGTTGCCGTCGTTGATCTCGGCGGCGTTGGCGGCCTGCAGCCAGGTCCCGAACAGCTCGAACGGGTCGGCTTCCGGCAACAGCGGCAGCGGCTCGGCCTCCGACACCTGCCGCACATAGTCGTCCGCGCTGGGTGAGGCCGGGATCAGATCATCATGGTCGCTCATGGCGCTCCATATAGCGCGAAGACATCGATGCAGCAGGCTTAACTGGCCGTTGACCCTGTTTCGTCACCTTCAGGGCATGACCGCCGGGGCGATGATCGATTTGAAGGGGGCGCGACGTCTGCTCGGCGTCGGGCCGGG
>JBIKTU010000177.1:0-4977 GCA_044347965.1 Caulobacter sp. | reverse complement strand
AAGAGTCACGTTCGCGTTGATGATCGCGGCCCGCCCTCCGGGCAAACGGATTTTCGAAGGAGAATCCGCGCAGCCGGCTCAGGCCTTGTCCTCGCCCGGCGGCGTCTCGCGCGGCGCGGCCTTGCGCCGGCGCAGATTGAGGCGCAGCGCCTGCGCCAGCTTCTGCTCGCGCAGGGCCTTGTCGGACAGGGGTTTGGGCGGCTGATCGACCATGTCGCCAGTGGTGCGATGGCGACAAGTGGGGCGTCAAGAGGATTAGGGCTTCCCCCGTCCCCCGACTTTCGCTATCAGGCGCGCCTCGCCTTTCGCCGCCGTAGCTCAGTGGTAGAGCGCATCCTTGGTAAGGCTGAGGTCGGCAGTTCAATCCTGCCCGGCGGCACCACCTTGAACGACCACGACACAGCCCCGGGCGTCCTGCGCCCGGGGCTGTTGCGTTTGGGGGGCGACTCGTCCCGGCGAGGCGGCCGGTTCAGCTGAAGCGGCGGCCGGCCGCCCAGCCGGCGAAGCCCGCCGCCGTGGTCACGAACATGCCCCAGGCCAGGTCCGGCAGGACCACATTGGCCGGGAAGCCCTTCAGCGTGGCGAGGTTGGTCAGGTCATAGGTGGCGTAGGCGACCAGCCCGAACAGCAGGCCGTGGACCAGCACCGTCTTCCACGACCCGGTCGCCAGCGCCGGCTTCACGACGAAGAAGACGATGCCTACCAGGTAAAGGACGTAGAAGATCACCGCCGCCGTCATGTTCGGGGTGTCCAGCAGCATATCGCCGAACGAGTCCTGGTACATCTGCACGGCGAGGACAGCGAGCCACAGTGCATCAAGTCCGGCGAACACGAGGCCGGCGGCGATATAGGCGGCGATCCAGCGGGTCACGGGCGTCTCCATAGGTTCGGTCAGAACCTAGCGCGGATGCGCAGCCCGCCAAGGTCATCCTTCAAGGTGAGGCGCCCGGTCGCCGCCTCCGCGGATGGGCGGCACCTTCAACGCTCAGCCGATGGCGATGATCCAGACCTCGCCCCGGGCTCCGGCCCCGCCGGCGCCGGAGGTGAAGCTGTCCCGGCTGGCGCCGCCCCCGCCCCCGCCGCCGCCCGGCGCGCCGCCCGCGCCGCCCGCGCCGCCGTTGGCCGAGGCGATGGCGCCGCCACCGCCGCCGCCGGCCCCGCAGCCGCGCTCCCAGGCCTTCGCCGCGCCGGCCGCGCCCGCGCCGCCGCCGGTTCCGCCATCGCCGCGCGCGGCCCGGCGGCCGGCCAGGCAGCCATGTCCGCCCTCGCGGCCCGGGGCGGTTGCGGAGGCCGTGCTGAGACCCCCGCCGCCCCCGCCGCCGCCAGCACCCGCGCCGCAGATCAGCTCTCCCCCGGCGACGGCGTTGCTGGCGGTCCCGCCCCCGCCGCCGGAATTGCCGGGCGTGGCGCCGAAGCCGCCCATGCCCGGGGCGCCGCTGCTGGTGCTTCCGCCCGCGCCGCCGGACCCGCCGCCGGCGGCGACCAGCACCGCGGCGCTGTCGGAGACGCTGCTCTCGCCGGCCGCGCCACCCGCCGCGCCGGCGCCGGTTCCGGTGACGCCCGTTCCGGCCGCCCCGCCGGTCCCCACGACGACGGTCAGGGCCCCGCCGCTGAGTTCACCGATGTCGAGGATCTCGCGCGCCAGGCCGCCCGCGCCGCCCCCGCCGCCGCCGGCGCGATTGGCCGCGTTCGTGCCCGCCGCGCCGCCGCCGCCGCCTCCCCCGCCGCCGACAGCGACCAGGACCAGCCGCCGCGCCCAGTCCGGCGCATCGTACGCGCCGTTGGCGGTGAAGACGTTCACCTGCTGGGCTCTGGTCGGCGACCGCGCGAATGTCGCCTGGCCGGTCGTCTTGTCTATGCCGAGCGCCTGGGTCCAGGCGGCGCCGTCGGGCGAGACCTTGATGCTGAAGTCCTCGCCGCCGGCCAGGCCGAACTCCGCCCGGCCGGACCAGCCGGACTGGAACAGGACGCTGGCCGTATCGCCCGCCGCCTCCTTGTTGACCGTCAGCCTCAGGTCGCCGTCGCCGCCGTCGGCCACGGGCCTCGCCGTCAGCAGCACGCCGTTGACCCGGGCCGAGAGCGGATTGGCGGCGTCGGCGATCGTTCCGACCCCGAGCCGGGCGATGTTCTGAAGATCGACCTCCGGGACGACCGGCGCCCAGGCGTCGTCCACCCGCGCGACCAACAGGCCTTCGTCC
This sequence comes from Caulobacter sp., assembly GCA_044347965.1. GTDB lineage: Bacteria > Pseudomonadota > Alphaproteobacteria > Caulobacterales > Caulobacteraceae > Caulobacter. Next base: position 2,779 of record JBIKTU010000177.1, on the reverse strand, counting down.
CGGATCCAGGCGAGGCAGCCCTCCGCCACGGGGAGCGCGGCCCAGGCGCCGGCCTCGAACCGCATCAGCGTTCCCGCCGGGCGACCGGTCCAGGCCGCGCCGGTCGCCCCGGCGGGCAGGATGTAGAGGGCGCCATCGGCCGGATCGGCCGGCTGCGCCGCGATGGCCCGGCTCTCGACAGCGGTCTGGATCAGGCCGTCGAGCCGGGCCAGAGCCTCATTGAGGGTCACATGCTTCTGCGCCTGGCCGGCCGCCAGGTAAGGCAGTCCCAGGCGGGGCGTGGCGTCGTCGGACATGCGTCGATCTCCCTGTCGTTGGTCCCGACAAGGATGGCCGCGCTCCGGCACAGGGGGATCGAAACGAAACCGCCGGAGCCAGGCCTCTGAAAAGGCTCGACTCCGGCGGCGAAAGGCCGTGCGTTCGGCGATCGCCTAGGCGGCGGCGAAGGCCAGTTTCACGCCCGAGGTCAGGGCGGTCTTGGCGGCGAGTTCGGCCTTGGCCGCCTCGTACTCTTCCGCGAACTTCGCGACCAGCTCACCGGCGCTGAGGATCTGGTCGATGGCGCCGATGCCCTGGCCACAGCCCCAGATGTCCTTCCAGGCCTTGGCTTCCTGGTTGCCGCCCGAGCCGAAGTTCATCGCCGAAGGGTCGCTGACCGGCAGGTTGTCGGGGTCCATGCCCGCCCGCACGATCGACGGACGCAGATAGTTGCCATGCACGCCCGTGAAGAGGTTGGAGTAGACGATGTCCTCGCCCGAGCTCTCGACGATCATGTCCTTGTAGCCCTGGACAGCGTTGGCTTCCTTCGTGGCGATGAAGGCCGAGCCGATGTAGGCGAGGTCCGCGCCCATGGCCTGGGCGGCCAGGATGGCCCGGCCGTTGGCGATGGAGCCCGACAGCGCCACCGGCCCGTCGAACCACTGGCGGATTTCCTGGATCAGCGCGAACGGCGACAGCGCCCCGGCGTGGCCGCCGGCCCCGGCGGCGACGGGGATCAGGCCGTCGGCGCCCTTCTCGATGGCCTTGTGGGCGTGCTTGTCGTTGATCACGTCGTGCAGGGTGATGCCGCCCCAGCCGTGAACGGCCTGGTTCAGCTCCTCGCGGGCGCCCAGCGAGGTGATGACGATCGGGGCCTTGTACTTCTCGCAGAGGGCCAGGTCCTCATCGAGACGGTTGTTGGTCCGATGGACGATCTGGTTCACCGCGAACGGGGCCGAGGGCATGTCCGGGTTGGCCCGGTCCCAGGCGGCCAGTTCTTCGGTGATCCGGGCCAGCCACTCGTCCAGCATGCTGATCGGCCTGGCGTTCAGAGACGGGAACGACCCGACGATTCCGGCCTTGCACTGGGCGATGACCAAGTCCGGACCGGAGATGATGAACAGCGGCGAGGCGATCGCCGGCAGGCGAAGGCGGTCTCGAAGAATCGGCGGCAGGGCCATGGCGGGAAGCGCTCCGTCTATGAATATACGCTGTAAGTAAAACGACCGTTTGGGGTTCGCAAGCGGTATTTGCCTTCCCCCCGCGGAAGGCAAATCCGGGCGCCGACGCTTGACGCACCTAACGGCAGGGGCGCATCACGCGCTCCGATTGCTGCATTGCACTGGGGAGACGCCAAGCTTGTCCGGGACGATCCTGCCGCTGGCCGACGATTTCGCGCCGCCCGCCCGAGAGGACTGGCTGCGCCTGGTCGAGAAGACCCTGAAGGGCGAGACCTTCGAGGACGCCCTCGTCCGCAAGACCCCGGACGGCCTGGCCATCCAGCCGCTCTACACGGCCGAAAGCGCGCCTGACGTTGTCCGCGACCTGCGCGCCCGCGACGCCGACAGGCCCTGGGACCTGCGCATGCGGGTCGCCCATCCCGATCCCAAGCAGGCCGGCGCAGAGGGGCTGAAGGACCTCGAGGGCGGCGCCGCTTCGCTGCTGCTCGCCATCGACCCGACCGGCAAGGCCGGCGTCGCGGTCGGCTCGGCGGACGATCTCGCCAAGGCGCTGAACGGCGTGCTGCTGGACCTCGCCCCGGTGGCGCTGGACGCCGGCTACCTCGGCCCCAAGGCCGCCGACTGGCTGGGCGCCCTGGCCAAGGCGGCGCCCAACGCCCCCCTCGCCTTCCACATGGACCCGCTGACGACCTTCGCCACGACCGGCGCCAGCCCGGGGCCAATCGAGAGCCACATCGTCTCGGCGGCCACGGTCGGCGCGCGCCTGTCGGCAACCTACGCCAGGGCCTCGCTGTTTCTGGCCAGCGGCCGCGCCGCCCATGAAGCCGGCGGCTCCAACACCGAGGAACTGGCCCTGATGGCCGCGTCCGCCCTCGCCTACGCCAAGGCGTTGGTCCGGGCCGGCCTGCCGATGGACGAGGCCTTCCGCCGCATCACCCTGGGCGTCAGCCTGGACGGCGAATACTTCACCGGCATCGCCAAGGTCCGCGCCGCCCGCGCCCTCTGGTCGCGGATCACCCAGGCCTGCGGCGTCGACGTCCGCGCGGTGGTCGAGGTTCGCTCCTCGCACCGGATGCTGACCAGGGCCGACGCCTGGACCAACCTGCTGCGCCTGACCAGCGCGGGCGTGGCCGGCGCCCTGGGCGGCGCCGACGCCCTCGTGCTGGGCGCCTTTACCGACGCCATCGGCCTGCCTGCCGCCTTTGGCCGGCGTCAGGCCCGCAACACCCAGCTGGTGCTGATGGAAGAGAGCCACCTGGGCCGCGTCGCCGATCCGGCCGGCGGCGCCTGGTACCTGGACACCCTGACCGATCAGATCGCCCGCGCCGCCTGGACCAGCT
>JBIKTU010000176.1:0-4982 GCA_044347965.1 Caulobacter sp. | reverse complement strand
CACCATCGACAAGGCCCTCATTCAGTTCAAGGCGATGCTCGGCGTTGCTCCGGACGCGGCGCCGCTGGTGACGTCGGTCGCCCGCAGGGCCAGGGAGAAGGGCATCGAGGGCGACTACGCCGGCGAGACGGCCAAACTCTACGCCGAGAAGGTCCGCCCCGCGCTCGAACGCCAGGCCGCGCTGCTGACCGAATGGCGCGCCAAAGCGGGGCATGACGCCGGCGTCTGGCGTCTGCCCAGAGGCGAGGAATACTACCGCACGGCCCTGGAGAGCTACACGACCTCGAAGATCACCCCGGCCGAAGTTCACCAGACAGGCCTCGACATGGTCGCCAGCCTGGGCGCCCAGGCCGACAGGCTGATGCGCAAGGCCGGCTACACGTCGGGCACCGTCGGCGAGCGGTTCCGGCAGATGTACGCTGACCCCCGACAGCACTATCCCAACACCGACGAGGGCAAGGTCGAGCTGATCAAGGACCTGAACAGGAAGGTCGCCGAGATCATGCCCAAACTGCCGAAGTACTTCGGCCAGATCCCCAGGGCCCCCCTCGAGATCCGGCGCGTCCCCAAGGCCATCGAGGCCGGCGCCCCGGGCGGCTACTACAATTCCCCGACGCTCGATGGGTCGCGCCCCGGCATCTACTGGATCAATCTGCGCGACAGCGCCGAGCAGCCGCGCTTCACGCTGCCGACCCTGACCTTCCACGAGGCGATCCCGGGCCACCACCTGCAGCTGGCGTTGAACAACGAGGCCGGCGATCTGCCGCTGATCCGCAAGATGATCGGCTTCTCCGGCTACAGCGAAGGCTGGGCCCTCTACGCCGAGGAACTGGCGGTCGAGATGGGCATGTACGAGGACGATGTGGAGGGCCAGATCGGCATGATCCATGACGCCATGTTCCGGGCCGTCCGCCTCGTCGTCGACAGCGGCATGCACGACAGGAAGTGGAGCCGCGAGCAGGCGGTGAAGTACTACGTCGACACCATCGGCGACCAGGAAGCCTCGGCGATCACCGAGATCGAGCGCTACGTGGTATGGCCGGGCCAGGCCTGCAGCTACATGGTGGGCAAGATCGAGTGGATGCGTCTGCGCGCCAAGGCCCGCAAGGCGCTGGGCCGCAAGTTCGACCTCCGCAAGTTCCACGACGTCGGCCTGCTGTCGGGCGGCGTGCCGCTGACAGTCCTGGAGACGGTCATCGACGGCTACATCGCCGGCGCGAAGTAGGCGGCCGGACGGGGCGTGGCGGCGAGCCGCCGCGCCTCTACCGCCAGTCGTCGCGGGTTCCGGTGCGCCGCGCGGCCATCGGTGGAGCGACGGTCGGAACGAGCGCTGCGTGCACCTCGGGCGCCTCGGGCCGATCAGAAGGCCGGCCGTAGTACCAGCCCTGGCCGAAGTCGACGCCGGCGGCGCGGACGGCGGCCTCGACCTCGGGGGTCTCGACCATCTCGGCGACCGTCCTCACGCCCAGCTCGCGGCACAGGTTGACCACGTGCGAGACCACGGCGGCGTCGCGGCCGCCGGCCACCAGTTCGCGCACATAGCGGCCATCGATCTTGACGATGTCGACCGACAGCCGCTGCAGATAGGTCAGAGACGTGGCGCCCGAGCCGAAGTCGTCCAGGCAGACCATGGAGCCCAGGGCGCGAAGCCGCTGGATGTGCCGGTCGGCCACCGCCAGGTCGTCTATGGCCGCGCTTTCGGTGATTTCGAACAGCAGCCTGCCGCGCAGCCGGTCATCGTTGCGGATCAGCGACTCGACCTCGGACACGAACCGCTGGCTGGTTATGGTCAGGCCGGAGACATTCACCGCCAGACGCTCGGCCCCGCCGCGATCGGCCTTCAGCCGGCGCACGGTCTGTTCGACGACGGCGTGGTCGAGCTCTTCGATCAGGTCGAACTCTTCCGCCATCCGCACCAGGGCGAAGGGGCTGTGGGCATTCTCGAACCGAACCAGAACCTCGTGGTGGTGCAGGGCGCCGCTCGCAAGAGACACCACCGGCTGGAACGCCAGGGTGAAGCGGCGCTGGCTGACCGCCGCGCCCAGCTCGCCCGCACGCGCCAGGGTGCGGCGGACCGAGCGGTTCATCGCCTCCGCCAGGGTGCCCGGCGCTGTATCCTTGAGTCCCTCGGCGACGAAGTCGTCCAGGACGAGGCCGAGCGCCCGGCCAAGCCGCGCCGGAGAGGTCCCGTCCATCGACACCGTATGGGCGGCGACGCCGACCTCGCCGTGGTCCCCGTCACGGACGATCGTCCGCGTCAGCCGCCGAACCAGCGAGCCTGCGTCCTCGCCCTGTCGCCGCAGCAGCGCGAAGCGGGCGGGCGAAAGGCGGGCGGCGGCTGCGGCGCCCTCGGACTCCAGCCGCACCGCCCCGGCGGCCCGGCGCGCCAGCTCAGGATGGGCGGAGTCCAGGCCCGCAAGGTCGATCATGGCGAGCTCGAGCTGCGCGCCGGTCGCCCGGGCCGCCTCGGTAAGGTCTCGGGCCAGCTGCTCGAAATCCGGACGATGATGCAGGCCGTCCGCGGTCATGGGCAGGGGCGGCATCGGGCAGGCGGTAAGGGCGCAGGAGACCCGGCCGTCGTTCTCCGGCAGGCCGCGCGCGCTCAGCGATACAGCGCGGTCAACGCCTGCCAGGCGCACGGGCGCATAGGCCCGTCGGACGCCGTCGGCTACGCAGATGATCATCGCCTCGACCAGGGCCTGGTCGTCGTCATGAATCAGTCCTCGCCAGTCCTTACCGACGGGGTCGCCGACGCTCGGCCCGAGAACGGACTGGCCCGCGCCGAGCATGAGCGACACGCGTTCGTCGGTGTCGATCTCGACAAGAAGGTCGGCGCTCGCGAAGGCCAGGCCCAGAAGTCGGCGAGGATCGATGGACAAGGCAGTTCTCCCGTGAGGATCGACAGTGTCGCCGGCGCCGCTTAAGGGGGCGTTTCCCTGATCTGCGTCAGTTTGCCGCGACAATTCGGGTAGGCAGCGGGATGCGCCCGTTACGCGAGAGGCCTTGCACCGGGTGGCGCCTTCCGGTCTTGATGGTTCCCCATCGTTAACGGGCCGGTCCCATGCGTCTCGACCTCTTCAAGATCTTCCTGGTGTCCGTCCTGGCCTTCGCCCTGGCCTTCGCGGCGGCGCCGTGGCTGGCGTTCCGGGCGCTGCAGGACGCGACCGCCGCCGAGGACATCCAGGCGACCGCCGATCTCGTCGACTTCCCGGCGGTTCGCAAGAGTCTGTCCAGCCAGCTCGTGCCGCAGGCGCCGGTCTCCGCGGAGGCCCCGTCGATCTGGACCGACCCCATCGGCGCCCTGAAGAAGGTGATCGAGCCCATCGCCCCGCCGCCGCCCAAGGTGGACCGGTATCTGACCCTGCAGGGCCTGTCGGCCCTGAGCCGCGGCTATCGCCCCGGCGAGGCTCCCGGCGTCGCCCGGGGCAAGCCGACCCTGAGCGACCGCGTCGATAAGGTGATGAAGGGCCCGCACCCGACCTATGCCTATTTCGGCGTCGACCGCACGCGGATCGCGATCAAGCGCGCCGGCCGGCCCGAGACAGTGACGACCTTCACCTTTGAACGTCGCGCGCTGTTCACCTGGAAGCTGACGCACATCCAGCTGCCGCCGGACGAACGGTAGGACCAGGGGCCTGCGCCGCGCCTGTCGGCGGGTGCGAGCCTGTTCTTGATTTGTTCCGTGACATGGCATAGCGTCGGTCTCCGAAAGCAGGAGGCCTGGATGGCGGTCGACATCAGCGACATCACCCTCGGCGCGGCGGACGTCGACGCCGGCCTGGCGTTCCATGAAGAAGGCGCGCCGGGCTTGCGTCCGCGATACACGCCCGACTGGTGCGCCGCCTATCTGGGCCCCCCCACTGACAACACGCTGGCGATCGTCTGCACCGCCAGACAGGAGACACCGGCATGAAGACGATGATCAGCTACATCACTATCGGCGCCAACGATATCGACCAGGCGGTCGCCTTCTACGACGCGGTGCTCGGCGCGCTGGGGAACCAGCGCGTCTGGCAGCAGGGAACCTGGGCCGGCTATGGCCCGGAGGGGGACGACCACGGGACGATCCTGCTCTGCGCTCCGTTCAATGAGGAAGCGGCCAGGCCCGGCAACGGCATCATGGTCGGACTGCATGCCGACAGCGCGGCCCAGGTCGACGCCTTCCACGCCGCCGCCCTGGCGAACGGTGGAACCTGCGAGGGCCCCCCGGGCCCGCGTGAGACCTATGGCGAGGGCTACTATCTGGCCTATGTCCGGGACCCGACCGGCAACAAGCTGTCGGCCTTCCACCGGCCCGGGTGAGCGTCGGCTGTTGCGGTCCGCCGGCAGGCCTGAACCCGTTTCAGGCCGGTGACGTCCGCGCAGCCCGGTCCGGACAGGTTCATCCGCGCCTGACCGGCCCTAGGCCAGCAACGCCTTGACGGCGGCCACGCCTTCGGCAGCCTTGCTGTCGTCCGGCGCGCCGCCCTGGGCGAAGTCGGGCTTGCCGCCGGCGCCCTGGCCGCCCATGGCGATCACGGCGGCCTTCGCCAGCTCGGCGGCGCTGAAGCGGCCGGTCAGGTCGGGGGCCACGGCCACGGCGACGGCGGCCTTGCCCTCGGACGTTCCGACCAGGGCGACGACACCGGCCTGCTTGCGGAACTCCTCGATCAGGCCGCGCAGGTCCTTGCCGCCGACGCCGTCCATGACCCGCCCGATGAAGGCCACATCGCCGATCTGCTCCGGGCCGGCCTGGGCCGCGCCGCCGCCGCCCAGCGCCAGGGCCTTCTTTGCCTCGGCCAGCTGCTTCTCGAGCGTCCGGCGCTGGGCGTCGAGCGCCTCGACGCGGGCGGCGACCTCGGCCACGGGGACCTTGAACCGGTCGGCCAGATCCTTCGCTACCCCGGCCTGGTCGAGCAGGAAGCGGCGTGCCGCCTCGCCGGTCAGGGCCTCGATGCGGCGGATCCCGGCGGCGATGCCGCTCTCCGACACGATCTTGAACA
>JBIKTU010000174.1:0-5000 GCA_044347965.1 Caulobacter sp. | reverse complement strand
ACCGCCGCTGGAAGCAGCTGTCCGGCCAGGGCGAGGCGGTCACCTACGACGACATCCTCGCCGACATCCGCGTGCGGGACGAACGCGACAGCGCACGGGCCGACTCGCCGATGACCATGGCGGCGGACGCGGTCTTGCTCGACACGACTGAAATGACTATAGACGCGGCCTTCGATGCGGCCCGCCGCATCGTCGAGACGGCGCGCAGCCGGTGGGAAACCGCCAAGGGCTAATCCAACGCACCGGACCTCGATGGCCGCGGGCGCAAAAATCTCCAGAAAACCCAGGAACGCCCGGACTCCGTGGCAATCCCGCCGCCTGGCGCGTTCCGCTAGCAGAAATGAACTCAGGACCTATGGCCGACGATCTCAGCCTCAACCCCAGCCGCGATGATTTCGCGGCCCTCCTCGACGCCTCCATGGGCGGAGCCGGCGATTTCGCCGAAGGCACCGTCATCAAGGGTCTGGTCGTCGGGATCGAAAAGGACTTCGCCATTGTCGACGTCGGTCTGAAGACCGAAGGCCGCATCCTGATCAAGGAATTCGGCGTCGACGAGAACGGCAAGCCCACGCTGAAGATCGGCGACTCGGTCGAGGTCTTCCTCGAGCGCCTCGAGAACGCCCTGGGCGAAGCGGTTCTGAGCCGTGAGAAGGCCAAGCGCGAAGAAGCCTGGACCCGCCTGGAAGTCGTGTTCGCCGATGGCCAGCCGGTCATGGGCTCGATCGTCGGCCGCGTGAAGGGCGGCTTCACCGTCGACCTCGGCGGCGCCAGCGCCTTCCTGCCGGGCTCGCAGGTCGACATCCGCCCGGTCCGCGACGTCGGCCCACTGATGGGCAAGGAGCAGCCCTTCGCCATCCTCAAGATGGACCGTCCGCGCGGCAACATCGTCGTCTCGCGTCGCGCCATCCTCGAAGAAGCCCGCGCCGAACAGCGCACCGAGCTGGTCAGCCAGCTGCTCGAGGGCGAAGTCCGCGAAGGCGTGGTCAAGAACATCACCGACTACGGCGCGTTCGTGGATCTGGGCGGCATCGACGGCCTGCTGCACGTCACCGACATGAGCTGGAAGCGCGTCTCGCATCCTTCGCAGGTGCTCGCCGTCGGCGACACGGTGAAGGTGCAGATCATCAAGATCAACCCGGACACCCAGCGCATCAGCCTCGGCATGAAGCAGCTGCAGTCCGATCCCTGGGACGGCGTCGAAGCCAAGTACCCGGTCGGCGCCAAGTACACCGGCCGCATCACCAACATCACCGACTACGGCGCGTTTGTTGAGCTGGAAGCCGGCGTTGAAGGCCTGGTGCACGTCTCGGAAATGTCCTGGACGAAGAAGAACGTCCACCCGGGCAAGATCGTCTCCACCTCGCAGGAAGTGGACGTCATCGTCCTGGACGTCGACAGCTCCAAGCGCCGCGTTTCGCTCGGCCTGAAGCAGGCGGCGGCCAACCCCTGGGAAGCCTTCCTGTCCACGCACCCGATCGGCTCGACCGTCGAGGGCGAAGTCAAGAACGCCACCGAGTTCGGCCTGTTTGTCGGCCTGGACGGCGACATCGACGGCATGGTCCACCTCTCCGACCTGGACTGGAACGTCCCGGGCGAAGAAGCCATGGCCAAGTTCAAGAAGGGCGACATCGTCAAGGCCAAGGTCCTGGACGTCGACGTCGAGAAGGAGCGCATCAGCCTGGGCGTCAAGCAACTGGCCGGCGATCCGATGACGGGCGACACCTTCCGCAAGGGCCAGACGGTCACCGTCACGGTCACGGAAATCACCACCGGCGGCATCGAAGTGAAGTTCGGTGACGACGACGCCCCGATGACCGCCTTCATCCGCAAGTCGGACCTGTCGCGTGATCGCAACGAACAGCGCCCCGAGCGTTTCGCCGTCGGCGACCGCATGGACGCCCAGATCACGAACATCGACAAGGCCGCCCGTCGGGTGTCGGTGTCGGTCAAGTCGCTGGAAATGGCCGAGGAGAAGGAAGCCATCGAGCAGTTCGGGTCGTCTGACTCGGGCGCCTCGCTGGGCGACATCCTGGGCGCGGCCCTGCGCGAGCGGGCCTCGAAGGACTAGCTTCATGCCTCACGGCTGAAGACGGATGCGGCGGCCGGGGACACCCCCGGCCGCCGTTTTCGTGCCCGGCCGGCGGCGCCCGCGGCGCGGGCGTTAACGACGGTTGACGACAAGGGCGCCGACAACCTCTTGAAGACTCAGGAATGATTGGGCAAAGGTCGAGCCGCCGACGCCCGGGGGGCCCCATGATCAAGTCCGAGCTCATCGCGAGGCTCGCCCACGAGAACCCGCACCTGACCCAACGCGATATCGAGCGCGTGGTCGGGGTGATCCTCGACCGGATGACGCAGGCCCTCGAGGGCGGCGGCCGGGTCGAGCTGCGCGGCTTCGGCGCCTTTTCCGTCCGCTCGCGTCCGGCCCGCGCCGGCCGCAACCCGCGCACCGGCGAGCCGGTGTCGGTTAAGGGCAAGCATGTGCCGTTCTTCAAGAGCGGCAAGGAACTGCGCGAGCGGCTCAACGCCGACTGACCCTGACCTCCCGGTCGGGCGCCGCGCGCCACAAGCAGGAGCCCGCCATGAGCGTCGCCAAGGAATTCCGTGAGTTCATCGCCCGCGGCAACGTCGTGGACCTCGCCGTCGGCGTGGTGATCGGCGGCGCGTTCGGATCGATCGTCAAAAGCCTGGTCGACCAGGTGGTCATGCCGCCGATCGGCTGGCTGATGGGCGGGGTCGACTTCAGCGACCTGAAGCTGACCCTGCCGGCCAACCCCATGACCCCGGACGCCGAGCCGGTGCTGGTGCTCTACGGCGCCTTCATCAACACCGTCATCCAGTTCCTGATCGTCGCCGCCGCCGTCTTCCTGCTGGTCAAGGTGATCAACAGCCTGCGCCGCCAGCAGGCCGCCGATCCGGCCCCGCCCGAAGAGGCCGCGCCGACGCCGTCCGAAGCCCTGCTGACCGAGATCCGTGACCTGTTGAAGGCGCAGGCCGAGGCGGCCTCGGCGCCCGAGCCGAAGCTGACGCCCGTCGCGGCGAAAAAAACGCCGCCGCGCAAGTCCACGTGACGGCCGGCGCCAAGATCTGCGGGCTGACGACGCCGGAGTCCGTCAAGGCCGCCGTCGACGGTCGTGCGGCCTTCATCGGCTTCCTGTTCTTCGAGAAGAGTCCGCGCAACATCGCGCCGGACGCCGCCGCGCGGCTGGTCCCGCCGGCCCGGGCGGCGAACGTCCCGGCCGTGGCTGTCACCGTCGACCCGGACAACGCCCTGCTGGATCAGCTCATGGCCACCCTGCGCCCGGAGTTCATCCAGCTGCATGGGAAGGAGACTCCGGCCCGCGCCCGCGAGATCGGCCAGCGGACCGGCGCGGGGATCATCAAGGTCCTGCACGTCTCGACGCCGTCAGACATCGACGCGGCCGGCGCCTACGAGGGCGTCGTCGACCACCTGATGTTCGAGGCGCGGCCGCCGGAAGGGTCGGATCGGCCCGGCGGCGTCGGCGCGACCTTCGACTGGACGATGCTGGCTGGACGGCGGTTCGCGAGGCCCTATCTGCTGGCGGGAGGGCTCGATCCCTGGAACGTATCCGAAGCCCTGCAACAGTCCGGCGCACCCCTGGTGGACGTTTCCTCTGGCGTGGAGCGCGGGCCGGGGATAAAGGACCCGCTCCTGATTTCGGCCTTTCTTGAAGCGGTTCGCCGCGCCTGAAGCTTCTGGATCCATGAACGCCCCAGCCAAACCCAACGACTGGTCCGCCCATCCGGACGAACGTGGCCGGTTCGGCGATTTCGGCGGGCGCTACGTTCCCGAGACGTTGATGCCGCTGGTTCTGGAGCTGGGACAGGCCTACGCCGCGGCCAAGGCCGATCCGGCCTACCAGGCCGAGCTGACCGCCTTCAACAAGAACTACACCGGCCGCCCGAGCCCGCTGTATTTCGCCGAACGCCTGACCGAGCATTTCGGCGGGGCGCGGATCTGGTTCAAGCGCGACGAGCTGAACCACACCGGCTCTCACAAGATCAACAACGCCCTCGGCCAGATCATGCTGGCCATGCGGATGGGCAAGACCCGGATCATCGCCGAGACCGGCGCCGGCCAGCACGGCGTGGCCACGGCCACGGTCTGCGCCCGCTTCGGCCTGCCCTGCGTCGTCTACATGGGCGCGCTGGACGTCGAGCGGCAGAAGCCCAACGTCTTCCGCATGAACCTGCTGGGGGCCGAGGTGCGGCCCGTCACCTCCGGGACCGGCACGCTCAAGGACGCCATGAACGAGGCGATGCGCGACTGGGTGACCAATGTCGCCGACACCTACTACCTGATCGGCACGGCGGCCGGCCCGCACCCCTATCCGGCCATGGTCCGTGACTTCCAGAGCATCATCGGGATCGAGGCCCGGGCCCAGATCCTCGAGGCCGAGGGCCGTCTTCCCGACGCGCTGGTGGCCTGCATCGGCGGCGGCAGCAACGCCATCGGCCTGTTCCACCCCTTCCTGGCCGATGAGAGCGTGCGCCTGATCGGGGTCGAGGCGGCCGGCCACGGCATCGCCAGCGGCCTCCACGCCGCGTCGCTGACCGGCGGGCGGCCCGGCGTCCTGCACGGCAACAAGACCTACCTGCTGCAGGACGACGACGGCCAGATCATCGACGCCCACTCCATATCGGCCGGGCTCGACTATCCGGGCATCGGGCCGGAGCACAGCTTCCTGCATGAGGCGGGCCGGGCCCAGTACCTGTCGGCGACCGACGACGAGGCGCTGGCCGCCTTCAAGCTCTGCGCCGAGCTCGAAGGCATCATCCCGGCGCTTGAGCCGGCCCACGCCCTGGCCCGGGTCGGCGACCTGGCCCGCGAACTGGGCAAGGACGGGATCATCGTGATGAACATGTGCGGACGGGGCGACAAGGACATCTTCACCGTCGCCGAAGCCCTCGGACGGAAGCTTTGACCAAGGATCGTATCGACCGGCGCTTCGCGGCCCTCGCCGCCGAAGGCCGTGCCG
>JBIKTU010000241.1:0-4070 GCA_044347965.1 Caulobacter sp. | reverse complement strand
CATGCCGGCACCCTGGATCCGCTGGCCACCGGCGTGCTGCCCATCGCGCTCGGCGAGGCGACCAAGACCGTCCCCTTCATGATGGACGCCGACAAGGCCTATCGCTTCATGATCGAATGGGGCCGCTCGACCACCACCCTGGACCGCGAGGGCGAGACCACCGGGACCTCCGACGTGCGCCCGACTGTCGCCCAGGTCGAGGCCGCCCTGCCCGCCTTCGTCGGCGAGATCCAGCAGATCCCGCCGCAGTACTCGGCGATCAAGGTCGACGGCGAGCGTGCCTATGACCTGGCCCGGGCCGGCGAGGCGTTCGAGCTGGCCGCCCGCGCCGTCGTCGTCCACGCCGCGCGGGTCAGCGCCGCTCCGGACGCCGACCATGTCGAGATCGAGGTGGAATGCGGCAAGGGGACCTATGTCCGCTCCATCGTCCGCGACCTGGCCGCCGCCCTGGGGGCCGAGGCCCACGTCAGCGCGCTGCGCCGCACCCGGGTCGGACCCTTCGGGGAGGATCGTGCGATTCTGCTGGAAAATCTGGAAGATATGAGCCATAAGGCCGCGCTTCCGGAGGTATTGCTCCCGGTCGAGACCGCGCTGGACGACATCCCGGCGCTGGCCGTGACCGCGGAGGACGCCTTCCGGCTGGCGCAGGGAAGACCCATCGTTCTCGTTCCCCGACAGGTCGAAAACCTCAAGGCCCGCCTCACCGGCGGCTCGCGACTGGTTTCGGCGATGGACGGAGACAGGCTGGTGGCCCTCGCCGAGATGCGCGCGGGAAAGCTCAATCCCGTCCGGGTCTTTCTTCAAGCCTGAGCGGAGACCACACGATGTCGATCACTCTCGAGCGCAAAGCCGCGCTCATCACTGAACACGGCCGCACCCCCAACGACACCGGCAGCGCCGAAGTCCAGGTCGCGATCCTCTCCGAGCGCATCGCCAACCTGACCGAGCACTTCAAATCCCACAAGAAGGACAACCACAGCCGTCGTGGCCTTCTGCTCATGGTTTCGCAGCGTCGTTCGCTGCTCGACCACCTCAAGAAATCGGACGTCGCGCGCTACCAGAGCCTCATCGAGAAGCTGGGCCTGCGCCGCTAGGCTGAACAACATTTCGGGGCGGGATCTTCATCGAGGGTCCCGCCCCGATGCTTATCCGCCGAAGGTTCCTCCAGGCCTTGGAACCGCCGGCGCGAAGTCCCCTAGCCGGACTTCTGACGCACGAACGAGGGTTCAGACGAAATCCTCATCAGGCCTGACATCTGGAGAGGATTTCGGAAACGACACCTGTCCGCCCCCGCGGGAATACGCCCTCGGGACACGAGAGAAAGAACCCTTATGTTCGATATCAAACGCAAGACCATCGAGTGGGGCGGCAAGACGCTGACGCTCGAGACCGGCCGCATCGCCCGTCAGGCTGATGGCGCCGTTCTGGCCACCATGGGCGAAACCGTCGTCCTGGCCACCGCCGTGTTCGCCAAGACCCAGAAGCCGGGCCAGGACTTCTTCCCGCTGACGGTCAACTACCAGGAAAAGACCTTCGCCGCCGGCAAGATCCCGGGCGGCTTCTTCAAGCGCGAAGGCCGTCCGTCGGAAAAGGAGACCCTGGTCTCCCGCCTGATCGACCGTCCGATCCGCCCGCTGTTCGTCAAGGGCTTCAAGAACGAAGTCCAGGTCGTCTGCACTGTGCTGCAGCATGACCTCGAGAACGACCCCGACATGCTGGCCATGGTCGCCGCCTCGGCCGCCCTGGTCATCTCGGGCGCCCCGTTCATGGGCCCGATCGGCGCCGCGCGCGTCGGCTGGATCAACGGCGAATACGTGTTGAACCCGACGCTCGACGAGCTGAAGGAATCGAAGATGGACCTGGTCGTGGCCGGCACCGCCGACGCGGTGATGATGGTCGAGTCCGAGATCCAGGAACTGGACGAGGAGATCGTCCTGGGCGGCATCAAGTTCGCCCATGACGGCATCCAGCCGGTGATCGACGCGATCATCGAACTGGCCGAGCACGCCGCCAAGGAGCCGTTCGACTTCGCCGTCGACGACACCGACGCCATCAAGGCGGAAATGAAGACCCTGGTCGGCGCCGACATCATCGCCGGCTACAAGATCCAGAAGAAGCAGGACCGCTACGAAGCGATCGGCGCCGCCAAGAAAAAGGCCATCGCGGCCCTCGGCAAGAGCGAAGCCAATCCCGACGGGACCGATCCGCTGAAGCTGGGCGGCGTGTTCAAGGAACTGGAAGCCGACGTCGTGCGTCGCGCCATCCTCGACACCGGCATCCGCATCGACGGCCGCGACGTGCGCACCGTGCGTCCGATCGTCGGCGAAGTCGGCGTCCTGCCGCGCACCCACGGCTCGGCCCTGTTCACCCGCGGCGAGACCCAGGCCCTGGTCGTGGCCACCCTGGGCACCGGCGACGACGAGCAGTTCATCGACGCCCTGGAAGGCACCTACAAGGAGTCCTTCCTGCTGCACTACAACTTCCCCCCCTACAGCGTCGGTGAAACCGGCCGCATGGGCTCGCCCGGCCGCCGCGAAGTCGGCCACGGCAAGCTCGCCTGGCGCGCCATCCGCCCGATGCTGCCGGCCAAGGAAGACTTCCCCTACACGATCCGCCTGGTCTCCGAGATCACCGAGTCGAACGGCTCGTCCTCGATGGCCACGGTCTGCGGCTCGTCGCTGGCCATGATGGACGCGGGCGTTCCGCTGATCCGTCCGGTCAGCGGCATCGCCATGGGCCTGATCCTGGAATCGGACGGCTTCGCGGTCCTGTCGGACATCCTGGGTGACGAAGATCACCTGGGCGACATGGACTTCAAGGTCGCCGGCACCAGCGACGGCATCACCTCGCTGCAGATGGACATCAAGATCTCGGGCATCACCATCGAGATCATGGAAAAGGCCCTCGCCCAGGCGAAGGAAGGCCGTGACCATATCCTCGGCGAGATGAACAAGGCCATGGACGCGCCGCGCACCGAGCTCGGTGAGTTCGCGCCCAAGATCGAAACGATCAAGATCCCGGTCGACAAGATCCGTGAAGTGATCGGCACCGGCGGCAAGGTGATCCGCGAGATCGTCGCCGAAACCGGCGCCAAGGTGGACATCGGCGACGATGGCACCATCAAGATCGCGGCCTCGGAACAGTCCAAGATCGACGCGGCCAAGGACTGGATCAAGTCCATCGCCAGCGAGCCGGAACTGGGCGCCATCTACAACGGCAAGGTCGTGAAGGTCGTCGACTTCGGCGCCTTCGTGAACTTCTTCGGCGCCAAGGACGGCCTGGTCCACGTCAGCCAGATCAGCAACGAACGCGTGGCCCGCCCCGCCGACGTGCTGACCGAAGGCCAGATGGTCAAGGTGAAGCTCCTGGGCTTCGACGATCGCGGCAAGACCAAGCTGTCGATGAAGGTCGTCGATCAGGAAACCGGCGAAGACCTGACCAAGAAGGAAGAGGCGACCGCCGAGGCGTAAGCCACGGGCGTCATCGCTGAAAGATCAGGGGCGGCTTCGGAAACGGAGCCGCCCTTTTTCTGTGGCGGAGCAACGCCGGGTCGGGTGTTGGCGCGGACCACATAGGGACAGACACCTCGGTGTCTGTCCCGAACTTCGCCAGTCCCGGCGAAGGATGGCTGGACCGGGGACATGCACTTCAGTGCGTGTCCCCGGCCGCTTCGAGGGGGTAGCAACCCAGAAACACCGTCATCCTCGCCCCTGTGGCGAGGACCCCTCGTTCAGCTTCACCGTGAAGGCGTGACTGTTCGCTGCACCCGCGGCGGACACAGGGATCCTCGGGACGAGCCCGAGGATGACGGGAGGGGGGAGCCACATCGCCCCCCTTTCTGGCGGCGCGCGGCGCGCTGACTTCGCCGTATCATCCTCCTATCCGGAGGTCCTCCCATGCGTATCCCGCTCTTCACCACCATCGCCCTGTCGCTGGCGCTGCCCATGGCGACCCCGGTCGCCGCCCAGACCCTGACGCCCGACTATTTCGCCATCGAGCGGTGCGCGGCGACCTATCGCCGCCTGTCGCAGATCGATGGTGAAGCGTTCAACGGCTATCCCGGCAAGCCG
>JBIKTU010000173.1:0-5026 GCA_044347965.1 Caulobacter sp. | reverse complement strand
GGGTGGAGGTGGTGAACGGCGAGCGGCTCGCCGAGATCGCCCGCGGCGGAAAGCCGGTGGTGTTCGTTTCCGGGCATTTCTCGAACTGGGAAGTCATGCCCGCCGCCATCGTCAACGCCGGGGTCCCCTGCGAGATCACCTACCGGGCGGCGAACAACCCCTATGTCGACAGGCGCATCCGCGAGAGCCGGTTCCGCTATGGCGTGCGGCTGTTCGCGCCAAAGGGCGGCGACGGCGCGCGCGAGATGCTGGAGGCCATGGGCAAGGGCGTCTCAGTGGCCCTGATGAACGACCAGAAGTTCAACCAGGGCGGCGTAGCGGCTCCGTTCTTCGGACATATGGTCATGACGGCGCCCGGGCCGACGCGGCTGGCGCTTCGGTTCGGCACGGTGCTGCAGCCGATGACGGTGGAGCGGACGAAAGGCGCGCGCTTCCGCGCCGTGGTCCATGAGCCGATCATTCTTGAACGGACCGGCGATCGCACCGCCGATATCGCCGAGGGCGTGCGGCGGATCACGGCGGTAGTCGAGGCGCAGATCCGCAAACGTCCGGCGGAGTGGTTCTGGGTGCACCGTCGCTGGGGAAAGGACGCCTATCGCGGTCTTGCCGCTGACGAAGACTGACGGCGCAGGCCGTCCGGAAGGAGGCGATCCCCGGCGGATCCAGGTCAGATGTGCGCGACGCTGCTCTGCGCCTGGCTCGCCGCGACGTCGTCGATACCCCGCCGCTGAGGGCCGAAATAGTCGGCCGTGCGGACAAAGGGGCGCGGCCGATAGACCACGGCGTTCAGGCGGTCGATGATAGCCCCTGCGGTCACCGGCTTGACGATCAGCTCGGTCACGCCGGAATCGCGCGCTTCCTCGACCCGCGGGCGATCAGCGAAGCCGGTCATCATGATGATCGGCAGGAACGGGTTGCGGCTGTCGGCGGCGTTGCGCACCAGGCGGGTCAAGTCCACGCCGTCCATCGGCTCCATTCGGAAGTCGACGATGGCGATGTCGGCTGGCCAGGTGCGGAGCGCCTCCAGGGCCTCCGAGCCATCGCGGGCTTCCCGAAGATTGACGATGCCGATGCCCTTGAGGATCGTGCCGACGATGGCGCGCATGTGCTCGTTGTCGTCCACGAGCAGCACCTTCAGTTCGCCGAGCCCCTGGTCCATAGCGTCCTCGTCCCGCCAGGCGGCCTTTTGCCGTCCAACGTCCTCGGTCGCTTTGATAGGGTGTGCATGCCTACCGAAAGGTTACCCGGGTCCCGGCGCCCTGAAGCCGGCGAGGACGGTGGGGTCCAGATTCCGGTCTCGCCACTTGAGACGCCAGCACAGGTGCGGGCCGGTCGCCCGGCCGGTCATGCCGACCGCGCCGATGGCCTCTCCGCGCGCGACCTGCTGTCCGACCGTCACATCCAGCCGGGACTGGTGCAGGTAGAAGCTGGTCAGGCCCTGACCGTGGTCGATCATGGTCAGGCCGCCCTCGAAATGCATCGCCGGCTCCGCAAGGGTCACCAGGCCGTCGCAGGGCGCGTGGATCACCGATCCCGCCCGCGCCGCCAGGTCGGCGCCGTAGTGCGGACGCTTGGGCTCGCCGTTCAGGATTCGCTGTCCGCCGAACCGGGCGCTGACCCGCCAGGTCTCCAGCGGCATGTCGAAGCCGCCGGTGAAGGCGTCCGCGTCCCAGCGGCTTTCCATGGCGACGGCCTTTAGCGCGGCCTCGCGCCCGATGCGCTCCAGAAGCGCCGGGTCTGTTGGCGAGACCTGGTCCTGCGGCAGGCCGCTGATCCGCTGCACGTCGAAATCGCCGGGCAGGATGTCCAGCCGCTGGAGGGTCGAGCCTTCCGGCGTCTCCACGCGGATCTCGGCGGAGGGCGCGGAGTCGCGGTCAAAGCCAATGAAGAACCAGCCGCCATGCGAGGCCGTCGTGACCGGCTGACCATCCAGGATCACCGAGGCGCGGGCGCTGGTCCTGCCGATCGCAAAGCCGCCCTGACGAAGACGCCCGCTGACCAGCAGCCCCGGCGTTCTGGCCAGCGCGGGGCCCGCGACCGCGGCGGCGCCCAGGCCGGCAAGAAGACCCCTGCGGTTCAGGGGGTAAGGTCCTTCCAGCGCTGCAGGGCCTCGGCCGGCCCGGCGTAGGCTTCCTGGGTCGTGGCGTTCCAGTAGCGCAGGGCCTCGAGCGGGATCTTCACCCCGCTGACGGCGCAGACGACGTGCCGGCCATGCTTCATCACGGCGTACTCGCCGTCGCCATAGTGCAGGACGGCGAGGTCCCGGCTCATGTCGCGATCAATAGCGTTCATGCGCGCAATGTAGCGAACCGGAGGCGGCTAGAACAGGTCACCCTGTCCGGCGGGGGGCGAAGGCGACTTTTTCTGCGTCGGTCTCGGCGCCTGGGCTGGTGTCGGGTCGGACGTCGGCGCGCCGTCGATCACCGCCTCGCGGGTAGCGTCCTCGAACATGAGCCGCACGGCTTCGCCGGCGGACAGGTCGCCGCCGCGCGGAATTGTCGAGCCGTCTGGCCGGGTCACCAGCACGAAGCCGGGGCGGGGCGGGCGCTTGGGGTTGAGGGTCTGACGCAGCTTGTCCAGCGCAGACAGGCGCAGCCTTTCGGCCTCCAGCCTGCGCGGCTGGGCGGCGTTGAGGCGCAGATTGAGCTGGTCGAGCCGGGCCGACAGCTGGTCGCGCCGACCCGACAGCAGCGCCGGCCGCAGCGGGGCGGCGATCTGGTCCAGCCGGCGGGCTTGCAGATCGACGTTGCGGCGCAGTCCCATGGTCAGATGGCTGGCGGCGTAGTCCAGCCGCTGGCGGGCCATGGCCAGGATGTCCGCGGGGCGGGGCAGGCCGCGCGACAAGGCGGTCAGCCGTTCGCGCCGGGTCTCGATCGCCCGGCCGCCGCACTGGTTCAGCCGACGGTCGTAGTCGCTGACCAACGCCTTGAGCTCGGACAGCACCGGGGTGGCCATCTCGGCGGCGGCCGTGGGGGTGGGCGCGCGGCGATCGGAGACGAAGTCGATCAGGGTGGTGTCGGTCTCGTGCCCGACCGCCGAGATCAGGGGGATGGTCCCCTCGGCCACGGCGCGGGCCAGGGCCTCGTCGTTGAAGGCCCAGAGGTCCTCCACCGAACCGCCGCCCCGGGCGACGATCAGGATGTCGGGCCGGGGGACGGGCCCGCCCGGCGCCATGGCGTTGAACCCCCGGATCGCGGCGGCCACCTGTCCGGCGGCGGCGTCGCCCTGGACCACAACCGGCCAGACCACGACGCGGCAGGGCCAGCGGTCGCGGATGCGGTGCAGGATATCGCGGATTACCGCGCCGGTCGGGCTGGTGATCACCCCGACCGTGGCGGGCATGGAGGGCAGGCGCCGTTTGCGAGAGGACTCGAACAGGCCTTCAGCCGCCAGCTTCTGCTTGAGGCGCTCGAGCTGGGCGAGCAGGGCGCCGACGCCGGCGGCCTCCATGGTCTCGATGACAATCTGGTACCGCGACCCGGCCGGGAAGGTGGTGATACGCCCTGTGACGATCACCTCCAGCCCCTGCTCGGGCCGGACGGACAGGCCGCGCACGCTGCCCTTCCAGACCACGCCGTCGAGGGCGGCCTTGTCGTCCTTGATCGTCAGATAGACATGGCCGCTTGCGTGGTGTGTGACCTTCGACAGCTCGCCGCGCAGCCGCACGAAGCCGTAGGCGTCCTCCAGCGTCCGCTTGAGCGCGAACGCCAGCTCCGAGACGGAATAGGCCTGGGCGTTGGATGTCTGGATGTCGGGTTCGCTCACAGCGCCACCATAGCGGTCAGGGCGAGTCGCGGGAAACCGGCCCTTTCCGGTTTCCCGCTTCGCGCTAGCTGAAAGAGCGCCGCAGGAGGAAACCGATCATGCGCTCGACACTGCTGGGCCTCGCCGCCGTCCTGACGCTCGCCGCGCCGGCGCTTGGTGCGGACGACCCGGTCAGCGGCAGCTGGGCTGTCAAGGCGAAGGTCGAGCGCTTCGCCTTCACCCTGACCTGCGACCTGGTCCGTAGCGGCAGCGCCATCGGCGGGACATGCTATGACGGCGGAACGCGGAAAGCGCATCAGCTGACGCGCGGCCGGCTCGACGGCGACAAGGTAAGCTGGAGCTATCAGTCCAGCTTTCTCGGCAAGCCGTTCAGCGCCAACTACGAGGCGACCCTCTCGGGAAACCGCATGACCGGAGTCGTGGCTGCGAACGGCTACAAGGGACCGTTCACCGCCACGCGCTGAGGCGGGGCTAGATATACCGGCGCAGCGAGCGGGCCAACTCGGTGGCGCCGCCCTTCTTCTTGCCGGGCTGCGGCTGCTGGTAGGCGACCTGGGCGTGTTCGCGGCAGTAGGGGCCATGTTCGCCATTGCGCCGGCCGCAGAAGGTGAAGCCGTCGGTCGACGGATCGCCGATCGGCCACTTGCACATGTGGGCGCCCAGGGTCAGCACCGTGGCGCTGCCGGGTTCCTCGATGCGGTGCACCGGCTGCGGCAGGGTCGGGCCGCTGCTGACCACCACCGGAGCGGCCGGCTCGGCGACCATGCGGCGCGGCGCGGCCGGAGCCGCGGCGACGGGACGGGCCGGACGGGGAGCCTTGAAGGCCGGACGGGCCGGCTGCGAAGGCGCGGCGCGACCCGACAGGCCGAGGCGGTGAACCTTGCCGATTACGGCGTTGCGGGTCACGCCGCCCAGTTGCTTCGCGATCTGGCTGGCCGACAGGCCGTCGAGCCAGAGCTTCTTGAGCGTCGTTACGCGTTCGTCGGTCCAGCCCATGATCAACCCTCATCTGCCTGGGAGAGCCGCGACGGCCCCCCCGTCGTCGACCCTACATTTTGTGTCTGGACCGCCCGTCGAGCTGTCCTGCTACCAGATATCGTAAACCTTCTGTTAACCGGCACAATAGGCGCCATCTTGTCTGTCCACAGATTCAACATCTTGATTCCGGCGCGGCGACACCGGTTTCCGCCGCCGATTTTCACCTGCGCCTTGCGCGAACAGCGACGCAGGCGCACCTAGGGGCGATGAAAGACATGGCCGA
>JBIKTU010000172.1:0-5027 GCA_044347965.1 Caulobacter sp. | reverse complement strand
CCGGCCAGGGACGCGAGGATATGACCGTTGGCGACCTGCCGTCCCTTCTCCGCGCCGGCGACGCACTGGTCTTCAACGATACGCGCGTGATCCCCGCACGGCTCGATGGCCTGCGCGAAGGCCGTGGCGAGGGCGGCGGCGATGGTTCGCCGGTCGCGGTCGAGGCGACGCTGCACAGACGCCTGGCGTCTGATCGCTGGAGCGCCTTCATGCGGCCGGGCAAGCGCCTGAAGGCCGGCGACCGGGTCCGCTTCGGCGCGGCCGGCGACGAGGGTCTCGAAGACGCGCCGCTGGACGCCACGGTTGTCGACAAGGGCGAGGGCGGTGAGGTCACGCTGGCGTTCGACCTTTCGGGCCCTGACCTGGATCTGGCCATCAACAGCCGCGGGCACATGCCCCTGCCGCCCTACATCGCCGCAAAGCGGGGCGAGGACGAGCAGGACCGCACCGACTACCAGACCGTCTACGCCCGGGAGGACGGTTCGGTGGCGGCGCCCACGGCCGGCCTGCATTTCACCCCCGACCTGTTGGCGCGGCTGTCGTCGGCGGGCGTGTCGCAGCACTTCGTGACCCTGCATGTGGGCGCGGGCACCTTCCTGCCGGTCAAGGTCGACGACGTCGCCGACCACCGCATGCATCCCGAGTACGGCCAGGTGTCCGCCGCCACGGCCGCGGCGCTTAATGCGGTCCGTGCGGCAGGCGGCCGGATCGTCTGTGTCGGAACAACCTCGCTGCGTCTCCTGGAGAGTGCGACCGGGGAGGATGGCGTGGTCAGGCCCTGGGCTGACGAGACGGCGATCTTCATCACCCCGGGTTACCGCTTCCGCGCCGCCGACGTGCTGATGACCAACTTCCACCTGCCGAAATCGACACTGTTCATGCTGGTCAGCGCCTTCGCCGGGCAGCAGGTCATGCGCGAGGCCTACGAGCACGCAATCGCCACGGGCTACCGCTTCTATTCCTACGGGGATTCAAGCCTGCTATTCCGCGCCTGAACCCATCCCGTGTTCCCGGCGAAGGCCGGGATCCCTATCCATCCCGAGCGACCGCGGATCCGCATGGACCCCGGCCTTCGCCGGGGAGACGGAAAAAAATTGGCAGCCTTCCCGTTTGATCTGACCGCCACAGACGGCGCGGCCCGCACCGGGGTTCTGCGCACGCCGCGCGGCGATATCCGCACGCCGGCCTTCATGCCCGTGGGCACGGCCGGCACGGTCAAGGCCCTGACGGTCGACCAGGTGAAGGCGACCGGCGCCGACATCATCCTGGGCAACACCTACCACCTGATGCTGCGGCCGACGGCCGAGCGGGTGCAACGGCTGGGCGGCCTGCATCGCTTCATGCGCTGGGACGGGCCGATCCTTACCGACAGCGGCGGCTTCCAGGTGATGAGCCTGTCGGGGATCAGCAAGGTGACCGAGGAAGCGGTCACCTTCGCCAGTCACCTGGACGGCAGCAAGCACGTGCTGACCCCGGAGCGCTCGATCGAGATCCAGGCCGACCTGCTGGGCAGCGACATCGTCATGCAACTGGACGAATGCGTCGCCTGGCCGGCCGAGGAGGCCCGGGCCCGGCAAGGGATGGAGCTTTCGGCCCGCTGGGGCGCGCGCTCGAAAGCGGCGTTCGGAACGCGCGACGCGCAGGCCCTCTTCGGCATCCAGCAGGGCTCGACCTTTGAAAACCTGCGCCGGGAATCGTCGGAGCGGCTGATCGAGACCGGCTTCGACGGCTACGCCCTGGGCGGGTTGGCGGTGGGGGAGGGGCACGAGGCGATGTGCGATGTGCTCGACTACGCCGCCGGCATGCTGCCCGCCGACCGGCCGCGCTACTTGATGGGGGTCGGCAAGCCGATCGATCTGGTCGAGGCGGTGGCGCGCGGCGTGGATATGTTCGACTGCGTGCTGCCGACCCGTTCGGGTCGCCATGGTCAGGCCTGGACCTGGGACGGGGCGATCAATCTGAAGAACGCCCGCTTCGCCGAGGACGATCATCCGCTCGACGAGGACAGTGACTGTCCGGCCAGCCGTGACTATTCGAAGGCCTATCTGCACCACCTGGTGCGATCCAACGAGATTCTCGGCCAGGTTCTGCTGTCATGGCACAACATCGCCTTCTTCCAGGCCCTGACCGCCGCCATGCGCGCGGCGATCGCCGCCGGGACCTTCGAAGCCTTCCGGCGGGAGTTCCGGGCAAGGCATGTGAAGTAGGGGCTGCTTCGCAAAGCGTCGTTGTCCCTGAACACCGTCAGCCCCCTACTTGATCGGGTACCTCGGTCCCTTGCGCGGCGGTTCCTTGGGCAGGACCGACTTCAGGTGGCTGGGCGTGGCCGGCGGATTGCAGCCGCGTGACTCCCCCAGACCCTTAAGGTAGCCGCGGCGGATGCCGCCGGCGGTGATCGCCGCCCGCACCAGCCGGTCGTGTTGCTCGGCGCCCGACAGACGGCGCACCCAGCCGCGTAGTGGAATCAGGTCCTGGGCCGCCCCGGCGACGAACCCGAGCGCGGTGTCCTGCGCGGCGTCGCGGCCCTTGTCGATCAGGTCCCGATCATCTTCCGAGGCCGGGTCGTCGATGTCGGCCCCCAGCGCTTCGTACAGGGGCCGCACCTGGGCGATGATCCCGGCGCAGGTCGCCGGATAGGGTCGCTTGTAGGGATCCTCGAGCGCGTCGAGCAGCACCTGCGGGATCTTTGTACGCAGCATGTTCAGGTCGCGCGCCGGCGCGGTTACCGCGCCCGTGACGCTGCCCTTGTTGACCTGGTCGGTGGTCTGGACCCGGCCGGGAGGCGGCGAACTGCCGACGCTGGCGCAGGCCGTCAGGGACAGGCAGGCGAGGGCAGTGAGAAGCGTACGCATGGCGACAGCATAATCATGCGTCGGACCTTGCGGAAAGGCGTCACGGCGGGTTGCCGCGCCGGATCGTCGCCACTATGGTCCGCGCCGCTTCGAACCGGCTCAGCCGCTGCTTCGCGAGCGGGCCGGTAGCTCAGTGGTAGAGCATTCGACTTTTAATCGAATGGTCCTGGGTTCGACCCCCAGCCGGCCTACCAACCAGGCAGTTGAAGTACTGCGGACGTTTAGACGTGATGTTCGGCTGCGGCGCCGTCCTTTTGAAGTGAGGTCCCCCGGGGCGGCTGTCACCCGATCGGCGCTGCGCCGCCGCGGCCCGGAGCGGAACCATGACGGGTCAGGTTCTGCGGCAAGCGTCCGCATGGACCAGGGTGGCGGTCGGCGCCGGCGCCGGTCGCCGCTTGCCGGGCGTGAACTGCATGATCAGCCGCTCCTTGGCGCGCGACGCTGTGCCGGGAGGGCCCGGGTTGGCGTTCTGGCGCGACACCTGGGCCCAGAACTTGATGCGCGGGTCGTCGGGTCGGGCGGCGAGGCCGCCGTCGAACGCCCTTGACGAGAGGTTGAACAGTTCGATCGCCCGGGACTCATCCCGCGCGACGAGCGCGGCATCGCCAAGGGCGAAGAACGCCATGCCGGCGCTGCAGCCCCGGGCGTAGGCGTCGAAGGTCGCCGGCAGGTCCACAATGTCCTTCAGCGCCTCCTGGTATTGGGTGAGTTCGAACCGCGCGCGGGCGCGGGCGTATTTGGCGTCCGCGAACATGGGGCGGACCCGCAGAACCCCGTCGAAGCTCTCGACCGCGGCCGCGTAGTCGTTCAGCAGGAAGCGGGTCACACCGAGGCCGTACAGGGCCTCTGGAAGATCGGACTTCACCACCAGAACCGCCTTGTAGTCGTCGGCCGCCTGCTGGAGTTCGGTCATGTCCCGCAGCGGAGCCGCGCGCTCGCGCCGAGCTTCGGCCCGCCCGAAGTAGGCCTGGGCGTAGTTGGGCCGCAGGCGGATCGCCTCATTGAACGAGTCGACGGCGGCGCCCCGGGTGCCGTTGGCGGCGTAGATGCGGCCTAGGGCCTCGTAGGCTTCCGGCAGGGCTTGAAGCGCGATGGAGGCGTTCAGGTCATCGACGGCGGCCTGCACCTGGCCGGCCTGCAGCTTGCCGAGGGCTCGCGCCGCGATAACGCCCGCGCGGGCTTCACTGTTGCCCGGGTCGGCGGCAGCGGCGGCGGCGTACTCGCGCTGCGCCTGATCGTAGGCGCCCTGGCTCATCTGCGCCGTAGCGCGATCAAGGGCGGCCTTCGCGGCCTGGGGACCGGTCGTCGGGGGCGGCGCGGGCTTGGCCGCGGCCTTTCCCTTCACCGCCGGCGCGGGCGGCGGCGGCGCTGCGGGCGCCGTCTGAGCCACAGGCGCAATCGCCAGCAGGATGGACGGCGGTGCGGCCAGCATTCCAGCCGGTCCCGGCGTTGTCGCCGCCGGAACCGGGGCCGGGATCGGGGTGGGAGCGGGTGCAGGTGCGGGCCTGGGTGGGGCGGCGGCCTGCACGATCGGCTTCGGAGGCTCGGGCGGCGGCGGCGCGGGCTTGATGACCGCCGGTTTTGGCTGCATGGGCGGAGGGCCTTCAGCGACCTGCACCGTCCGCGCAGGCGGAGGCGGCGCGGCGACTGTCGCGGGCGAGGGCGCGTCCGACTTGAGCACGGCGGGGGCTGGCCTTGGGGCGGGCGGCGGAGGAACGGCGGCCTGCGGCTGCGGTGAAGGCGTGACGATCGCGGCAGGCGGAGGCGTCGGCGCGGGCCTGGGCGTCGGCTGAGGCGGGATGCTGACGGCGGGGGGCGGCGGCGAGACCGCCGCCAGGGTCAACGGAGCAGGTTGGGGTGGCGGCGCGGTGACCACGGGAGCCGCGGCAGGCGGCGGCGTCACCACTCGCGCCGGCGGCGGGGCGGGCGCCGCTGCGACGGTCGGGCTTGTGATCAGGGGCGCCGGCGGTGGCGCGGTGGTGACGAGCGAGGGTTGTGGCGCCGCGGCTTGCGGCGGTGCGATGACCCGCTGCGGCGGCGCGGCGAACGGAGCCGGCGCGACGGAAGCAAGCGGTGTCGTGGGTGCGGCGCCAGAGAAGCTGTCGCTTGGGATGCGCTGCTGGTAGGTCGACGGCATCGGCATGCGCGACGGCGGTCCGTCCTTGCAGGTCGCTT
>JBIKTU010000171.1:0-5035 GCA_044347965.1 Caulobacter sp. | reverse complement strand
TAGGCCGGGCGCGTCCCTATCTGCGTCTGATCGACGGGACCGGGACGATGCTGGACCAACAGCCGACAATCGAACGTATGCGCAAGCGGCCGGAGTTTCTCCTGGCCGCCCAAGCGCGTTTCCGGTCGCATGGCGCGGTGGTCATCCAGCGCCGCGACCGCGCCGACGGCGACCCCCTGATCCGCTCCGGCTTCACGGCCACCAAAAGGGTCGGCGGATCGGTCGTGCGCAACCGCTGCAAGCGCCGTCTGCGCGAGGCGGCGCGGGCCCTTCTGCCCCTCCACGGGGTCCCCGGCAGCGACTATGTGTTCATCGCCCGGGGCGGGACGGCGGCCCGTCCCTGGGACCGTCTCCTTGACGATGTGAAAAGCGCGCTGATAAGGCTCGCGACCGATCCCGACACCGTGCCCGCGCCATCCGGCGCCGCCTCCGATCCCTCCCGTTCCGGTTAGCCCGCTTCATGCAACAGAACGACACCCGCAACACGTTCGTGTTCGTCGTCATCGCCGTCATCCTGCTGACGGCGTACCAGTTCCTCGTGCTGGACCCGGCCAACAAGAAGCGGCTGGCCGAACAGCGCGCCAAGGCGGTCGCCGAACAAACCGCCACGGCGCCGGGCGCGCCCGGCGCGCCGGCCGCGCCGGTCATCGTCTCCCGGGATGTCGCCGCCGCCGCCAGCCCGCGTGTCCAGGTCGACACCCCGACCCTGAAGGGCTCGATCCGCCTGCAGGGCGCGCGCCTGGACGATCTCTACCTGAAGGGCTACCGCGAGACCCTGGCCAAGGGCTCGCCGATGGTCGAGCTGTTCCGCCCCGAGGGCACGGCCCACGCCTTCTTCACCGACATCGGCTGGGTCGGCCAGAACCTGCCGGGCCTGCCGACCAACCAGTCGGTCTGGACCCTGAGCAAGGGTGACGTGCTGTCGCCCGGCAAGCCGATCGAGCTGACCTACGTCGGGGCCAACGGCCTGACCTTCACCCGGGTGATGACGGTCGACGACCGGTTCATGTTCACCGTCACCGACACCGTTCGCAACACCACCGCCGCGCCGGTCCAGGTCGCGCCCTACGCCTCGATCCTGCGCCAGGGCCTGGCGCCCCACCACGGCAAGGGCCAGAACGTCCACGAAGGCGCCGTCGGCATCCTGTCGGACGACGGCAAGGGCGCCGAGCTGCGCCTGCTGAAGTTCAAGCCCTGGCTCAAGAAGGGCCAGGAGGCCGCCGAGCGCACCGCCTCCTCCACTGACGCCGCCAAGCGTATCGCCGCCAGCTACACCTCCGACGGCGGCTGGCTCGGCATCACCGACATGTACTGGCTGGCGGCCGTCGTGCCGGACCAGGACGAGAAGATCGTCGCCCAGTTCGCGGCGCCCAGGATCGGCGACGTCGATTCCTACAACGCCAACTACGCCGGCAGCCTGCACACCATCACGCCGGGCGGGACGATCAGCGAGACCACCCGCGTCTACGCCGGCGCCAAGGTCGTCCAGGACCTGCAGGCCTACGAAAAGGGCACGACCGGCGGCCAGCCGATCCCCGATCTCGACAAGGCCGTCGACTGGGGGATGCTGTGGTTCTTCACCCGGCCCTTCTTCGAGGCGCTCGAGTTCATTTTCGGCCTGGTGGGCAACTTCGGCGTCGCCATCCTTGCGGTGACGCTCTTTGTGCGCGTGCTGCTCTTCCCGCTGGCGCAGAAGAGCTACGAGTCGATGACGCGGATGAAGAAGCTGCAGAAGCCGATGGAGGAGATCCGCGCCCGCTACAAGGAAGACCCCACCAAGATGCAGCAGGAGACCATGGCCCTGTATCAGCGGGAAAAGGTCAATCCGGTCGCCGGCTGCCTTCCCATCCTGTTGCAGATCCCGATCTTCCTCGCCTTCTACAAGGTGCTGTCGGTGACCATCGAGATGCGTCACGCGCCCTTCTACGGCTACATCAAGGACCTGTCGGCGCCGGATCCCCACACGATCCTCAACCTGTTCGGCCTGATCCCGTGGGACGTCGCCTCGACGCCGCTTATCGGCGGCATCTCGGCCCTCGTGCACCTGGGCCCGCTGCCGCTGCTCTACGGCTTCACCATGTGGCTGACGACGGCGATGAACCCGCCGGCGCCCGATCCCATGCAGCAGCGCATCTTCCAGCTGATGCCGATCCTGTTCACCTTCATCATGGCCGGCTTCCCGGCCGGGCTGCTGCTCTACTGGACCTTCTCGAACGTGTTCTCGATCTTCCAGCAGTACATCAACATGCGGAAGTTCCAGGTCGAGAACCCGATCGACGACTTCATCGCCAAGGTGCGCGGCCAGCCCAAGGCCGCGGCTTGACCGCGCCCTTCACCGACGACGAACTGGAAGCCGCCCGGGTCCTGTTCGCCCATCCGGTCGCCTTCATGATGGGGGCGGTGAAGATGGACGGCCTGCCCGGGCCGGACCTGCCGGAGGTGGCCTTCGCCGGACGCTCAAACGTCGGCAAGTCGAGCCTGATCAACGCCCTGGTCGGCCAGAAGTACCTGGCCCGCGCCTCCAACGAGCCGGGCCGGACGCGGGAGATCAACTTCTTCAACCTCGACGACCAGCTGCGGCTGGTCGACCTGCCCGGCTATGGCTTCGCGCGGGTGTCGCGCGGCGTGGCCAACAAGTTCCAGGATCTTGGCCGGGCCTATCTGCGCGGCCGGCCGAACCTGAAGCGGGTCTATCTGCTGATCGACGCCCGCCACGGCCTCAAGGCGGTCGACACCGAGGCGCTCGACGCGCTCGATACGGCGGCGGTCAGCTACCAGATCGTGCTGACCAAGTCCGACAAGCTGAAGGCCGAAGAGGTCGAGGCCGTCGTCGCCCGCACCCGGGACGCCATCCGCAAGCGCCCGGCCTCCTTCCCGCGCGTCCTGGCGACCTCGGCCGAAAAGGGGACCGGCATCCCGGAACTGCGCGCCGAAGCCAAGGCGGCGTGTGAGGTCTGAGGATTTCCCTCAGCGGCTCAATCCTCCCCGTCATCCTCGCCCTCGTGGCGAGGACCCCTCTGTCGGTTCGCAGGTGAGCGCGTGATCAGCCTCTCACGGTGAAGCTGCACGAGGGGTCCTCGGGACAAGCCCGAGGATGACGAAAGATCTGGGGCCGCGCCCCCTACCGCACCACCACCACCCCGCCCTTCATCACGAAGCCGACCCTCTCCAGCACGGTCACGTCGCATATCGTGGCCCGGCGCCTGATCCGGTGGCGATGACCGCCTCGTCTAAACCCTCCCGCAACGGTTAAGGCCTAGGCTTTCTGGCGACCAGAAGGGTCGGAGACCTGGCAGCCGTGCAGATTGATGTCGTCAGACCGTGGGAGCTGACCGCTCATGCCGTCGAGCGGTGGGTGGCGCTGCAGGCGGCCGATACGACGCTGGAGTCCCCCTTCCTGTCGCCCTACTGGGCCAGGGCCGTGGCGCGGGCCCAGGGTCCTTCGGCGGGCGACCGGGGCGTGCGGGTGGCGGTGCTGGGCGGCATGGCCGATCCGAAAGGCTTCCTCGCGGCGCGGGTCGGTCCGTTCGTCGCCATGCCCGCCGGCGCGCCGATGTGTGACTATCAGGGGCTGGTGGCCGAACCCGGCCTGGCGGTCGACCCTCGCGAGATCGTCCACGCCCTGGGCGTCGGCCGCCTCGACTTCAGCCACATGCTGCAGGACCAGGCGCCGTTCGCGCCTCACATCAAGGGCGTCCAGACCTCGCACATCATCGACGTATCCGGCGGCTACGCGGCCTATGAGGCCGAGCGCCGGTCGGCCGGATGCTCCACGCTCAAGGATATCGACAGGAAGCGCCGCAAGGTCGAGCGCGAGATCGGCCCGGTGCGGTTCACCGCCTTCTCCCGCGCCAGGGGCGACTTCGACCAGCTCATCGCCTGGAAGCAGCGGGCCTGGCGCGAGACCGGCCAGACCGATCTGTTCGAGGCCGGCTGGCCATTGCGGCTGTTGCGCCAGCTGTTCGCCAGCCGCGACCCGGACTTCGGCGGCGTGCTGTTCACCCTCCACATCGGCGATACGCTGGCCGCGGCGCAGCTCGACATTCGGGGCGGGGCGACGGTGCACAGCTGGATCATCGGCCACGACCAGGCCTTCGACCGCTATTCGCCGGGCATGATGCTGTTCCAGGACATCCTGCGGTGGATGGACGATGCGCCCTACAGCCGGCTCGACCTGGGGGCCGGGGACTACCGCTTCAAGCGGGAACTGGCCAACCAGGGCGTCGCGGTGTCCCACGGCTTCGTCGGCGGTCCGTCGGCGGCGGCGGCCTACGGCCTGCGCCGGGTGGCCGAGACCCTGCCGCTCGGCCCGGTTTCGGAGCTGCCCGGCAAGGCCATGCGCCGACTGGACCTGCTTAGGGGTTTGCGCTGAGGCCCCGGGCCCCTTAAGCGTCTGCGGCGATGACCCTGACCCTCGACGACATCAAGGCGGCCGCCGGCCGGCTGGCCGGCCATATCGAGCGCACGCCGCTGCGCCATTCCCGCACCCTGTCGGACATCACCGGCGCGGACGTGTGGGTGAAGTTCGAGAACCTGCAGTTCACGGCGGCCTACAAGGAGCGCGGGGCGCTCAACAAGCTGCTGCTGCTGACCGACGAACAGCGGAAGCTGGGCGTCATCGCCGCCAGCGCCGGAAACCATGCCCAGGGGCTGGCCTATCACGGGGCGCGGCTGGGCGTGCCGGTGACCATCGTGATGCCGCGCGGCACCCCGTTCGTGAAGGTGCAGCACACCAAGGGTCACGGCGCCGAGGTGGTGATCGAGGGCGACACCTATGACGAGGCCAACGCCTTCGCCCAGAAGCTGCGCGACGAGCGCGGCCTGACCTTCGTCCATCCGTTCGACGATCTGGACGTCATCGCCGGCCAGGGCACGATCGCGCTGGAAATGCTCGAGGACCAACCCGACCTGGAGGTCCTGCCGGTGCCGATCGGCGGCGGCGGCCTGATCAGCGGCGTCGGCACGGCGGCCAAGGCGATCAAGCCCGACATCCGCATCATCGGCTGCGAGCCGGCGATGATCCCGTCCTTCACCG
>JBIKTU010000170.1:0-5047 GCA_044347965.1 Caulobacter sp. | reverse complement strand
GTCCGCCCTGGACCGCGTATCGAAACACAGCGTCCGCTCGCCCTCGCGGCCCCAGGGAGTCTCCTTGACCAGACGGATGGTCCGGTTGCGGGCGTCGTAGGCCTTGGTCTTGCGGTAGGACGCCTGGTCGATGCCCATGGCGTAGCTGCCGAAGCTGACGCTGACGGCGCAGATCTCCGGGGCGGGGCCGCCACGGGTCGGCGACTGCGCGGCGACGGGCGCGGCGCTGGCGAGGATCAGGGCGGCGGCGAGGGTGATGCGTTTCATGAGGGCACCCTGACCGGGCGAACCTGAACGGCGGATGACGAAGCTTGTGCGGCGCGCGCGGGGCGGGCACTCAGCAAGGACAGTTTTCCGGAGGCCCCATGCGCCGTATCCTGCTCGTCCTGTCCGCCTTCGCCCTGCTGGCGTCACCCGCGCTGGCCGCGCCCGGCGACCGGGCGCTCGAGGATGTCCGCATCCTGTCGGCCGATGACATGGAAGGTCGGCTGGTCGGCTCGCCCGGCGGAGAGAAGGCGCGCGGCTACATCCTTGGCCGGATGCGCCAGATCGGACTGGCGCCCGTCGAGCAGCCGTTCGTCTTCAAGCGCAAGGACGGGGCCGAGGTCCGGGGCGTCAACCTGATCGCCCGCATCGAGGGCTCGACGCCCGGCGGCAAGGTGCTGGTGATCACCGCCCACTACGATCACCTCGGGATCCAGGGCGGCCAGATCTACAACGGCGCGGACGACAACGCCTCGGGCGTGGCCGGGCTGCTCGCCGTGGCCGAGGCGTTCAAGGCGGCCCCGCCGAAGCACACGGTGCTGATCGTCGCGCTGGACGCCGAGGAGGGCGGCCTGCGCGGCGCCCGTGTCTTCCTTGAAGCGCCGCCGGTTCCGGCCGGCGATATCGCGTTGAACATCAACTTCGACATGCTGGCCAAGAACGCGAAGGGCGAGCTCTATGCCGCCGGCGGTTCGCCCAACCCGTGGGTCAAGGCCCGACTGGAGGCGCTGGTCCCTTCGGCGCCGGTCAGCCTGAAGCTCGGCCACGATACCGGTCCCGACGACAGCTTCGACAACTGGACCTACCAGTCCGATCACGGCGTATTCGCCCGCGCCGGCATTCCCTGGGTCTATTTCGGCGTCGAGGACCATCCCGAGTACCACAAGCCGACCGACGATTTCGCGACCGTGCCCCAGGCCTTCTTCCTCAAGGCGGTCAATACGGTCATCGCCGCGGCCCGCCTGTTCGACGCGCAGCTGGACACCATCCCGGCGCGTTAAGGCTCCCGTGCCGTTTCATCGGCCGGAGTCGCAGGGTCCTCTGTCGACTGGGGGACGTAGAGGTTGGTGATCATCTTGGTCACGAAGGACCCGGCGCGGATGCGCGGGCCGTAGGCGCGGCAGGGATCCTGCCCGGCCTCGAAACGGGGTGTGGCGGGCGCGGGCGTCGGGGTCATGACCCGGGCTGCGTCATCGGCGAAGGGCTCGGCGAACTGAAGGGCGTCGCCGGTCTTCATCAGCGAGGGCGCATCCGTTCCGATGGCGTTGGCCTGACGCGCCCAGGCGATCGCCGCGACCTGTCGACCGTCTGCTGTCGTCATCTCCGCCTCGGCGCCGAGCGCTCCGAGCGTGCCGGGAGCGCGCAGATCAAGCGGACCGGGAATGAAAAAGGCCGCCGCCGCCGAGGCCGCCGACGCGGCGCGCCCGGTGGGCAGGAACCAGGTCACCGCCGTGCGTACCTCCGCATCGGCGACGACGTCGGGTCCGGCGATCGCGAAACGCTCCGACAACTCGAAGCACAGTTGGGCGTCGAGCTCGCGCAGCAGGCCGCGCTGCTCGGCCGGGGTCAGGACCCCCGAGCGGTCAGCCCCCGGGAGGAGGACCGTGGACGCGATCCGCACCGCTGAGACTGTCTTCAGCGCCTCGGGATCGGCCCATTCTCGCACGCTGGCCCGCAGGCCGTCGCCGCGACCGCCGAGGTTGTCGTATCGGCTGAGGTACCCCGCGTCCGGCGTCGGCGCAGTGGCGCAGGCGGACAGACCGGAGAACAGGATACAGCCGACAAGGCCGAGCCTTTGAAACGAGGACATGGGGACTCTCCGGGAGGTAAGGCGGGCGATGCATGACGTCTACGCTGAGCCGCGGGATCTGGATGCTGGACGACGGCTTCAAACGGCAACAAAAGACAGACAATACCCTGGAGACCGGCCCAATGCAGACCCTCATCCCCATCGCCGAGCGCATCGCCGCCCGGCTGGTCGAACGCGGCGAGAGCGTCGCGGTTTCCGAGTCCTCGTCCGGCGGACTGGTCTCCGCCGCCCTGCTGGCGGTGCCCAAGGCCAGCGTCTGGTACCAGGGCTCGTCGATCACCTACACGCCCAACGTGGCGCGGGGCCTGCTGGGCATCACCCGCGAGACCATGCCCAAGGGAATCCGTTCCTCGACCGAGCCCTATGCGCTGTTCATGGCCGGGGTCATTCGAGAGAAGTTGCGCGGGACCTGGGGCCTTTGCGAGACAGGCGCGGCGGGGCCTGAGGGCAATCCCTACGGCGACGCGGCCGGTCACACCTGCGTCGGCATCGTCGGACCGGTGGAGGCGTCGTTCACGCTGGAGACCGGCGACAGCGACCGCGCCGGCAACATGCTGCTGTTCGCCCGCTTCGCGCTGGAGCGGTTCGAGGAAGTTCTCTCCTGATCTCCCTCCCCCATGTGGGGAGGGACAGGTCCGCGCAGCGGACCAGGGTGGGGCAAGAGGGTGGCCGCCTTCTGAGTCAGGTGTGGATCGCTGCTTGCACCACCCGTCTCGTCTCGCTGCGCTCGCCGATCCACCCTCCCCACAAGGGGGAGGGAGACTGCTACCCCATATAACCCGGCATCCAGTCCTCGTGCGCGGCGCGCAGTCTCGCGAGCGGGATGCTGAACAGGTCCGTCGAGGCGAAGGCCTCGCCACCGGCCTTGCCGACCACGCCGGCGTGCAGCCCGGCGTCGGCGGCGGCCTTGAGCAGGGACTCCGGCGCGTCCGTGGCGATCAGGTAGCGGGCCTGGTCCTCGCCGAACAGGAACGGGTGGGCGTTGCCGGGGCTGGTGGCGTCGAGGGTGACGCCGACATTGCTGGCCAGCGCCATGTCCGCCGCAGCGATGATCAAGCCGCCGTCGGAGAGGTCATGCACCACCGTCACGGTCCGGGACTGGATCAGCCCGCGCACGAAGTCGCCGGTCCGGCGCTCCAGCGCCAGGTCGACCGGCGGCGGGGCGCCGTCCTCGCGGCCGAGCACTTCGCGCAGGTAGATCGAGGCGCCCAGCTCGCCGGTGTTGGCGCCGATCAGCACCAGGGTGTCGCCCGCCTTCAGGCCGGCGAAGTCCGCTCGCTGGCTGTACTCGGTCAGCAGGCCGACGCCGCCGACGGTCGGAGTCGGCGGGATCGCAGCGCCGTTGGTCTCGTTGTAGAGGCTGACGTTGCCGCTCACGACCGGGAAGTCCAGCACGCGGCAGGCCTCGGCCATGCCGTCGATGGCGCGGACGATCTGGCCCATGATCTCGGGCCGCTCCGGGTTGCCGAAGTTGAGGTTGTCGGTGATGGCGATCGGGTCGGCGCCGACGGCGGTCAGGTTGCGCCAGGCCTCGGCCACCGCCTGTTTGCCGCCCTCGTAGGGATCGTTCAGCACATAGCGGGGCGTACAGTCGCTGGTCACGGCCAGCGCCTTGCGGGTGCCATGGACCCGGACGATGCCGGCGTCGGCGCCGGTGGCGCTGTCCTCCAGCGTGTCGGCCATCACATGGCGGTCGTACTGCTCCCAGAGCCAGCGCTTGGAAGCCATGTCCGGGCAGCCGACGACCTTGAGCACGGCGGCTTCCCAGTCGGTCGGGGCGGGGACCTGGCCGGGGTCGAGGCGCGGGTGTTTCACCGGCTCGGTCCAGGGACGGTCGTAGAGCGGCGCGTCTTCAGCCAGCGGGGCCAGCGGGATGTCGCAGACCACCTCGCCCTTGTGCTTGAGCACGATGTGGCCGGTGTCGGTGGTCCAGCCGATCACGGCGGCGTCCAGGCCCCACTTCTCGAAGATGGCGTGGCCTTCGTGCTCGCGGCCGGGCTTGAGGATGGCCAGCATCCGCTCCTGGCTTTCCGACAGCATCATCTCGTAGGCCGTCATGCCCTCTTCGCGCTGGGGCACCATGTCGAGGTCCAGCTCGATGCCGACCTCGCCCTTGCCGGCCATCTCGACCGAGGAGGAGGTGAGGCCGGCCGCGCCCATATCCTGGATGGCGGCCACGGCGCCGGTCTTCATCAGCTCGAGCGTCGCCTCGATCAGCAGTTTCTCGGCGAAGGGATCGCCGACCTGGACGGTGGGGCGCTTCTCGTCGCTGTCCTCGTCGAACTCGGCGCTGGCCATGGTCGCGCCATGGATGCCGTCGCGGCCGGTCTTGGAGCCGAAGTAGACCACCGCCAGGCCTGGTCCGGGCGCCGCCGAGTAGAAGATCTTGTCCGCGTCGGCCAGGCCCACGCACATGGCGTTGACCAGGATGTTGCCGTCATAGCCGCGATGGAAGTTGGTCTCGCCCGCGACCGTCGGCACGCCGACGCAGTTGCCGTAGCCCGCGATGCCCGCCACCACGCCGCTGACCAGGCGCTTCGTCTTGGGATGGCTCGGGTCGCCGAAGCGCAGGGCGTTCAGCAACGCCACCGGCCGGGCGCCCATGGTGAACACGTCGCGCATGATGCCGCCCACGCCCGTCGCCGCGCCCTGGTAGGGCTCGATATAGGAGGGGTGATTGTGGCTCTCCATCTTGAAGATGCAGGCCTGGCCATCGTCGATGTCGATGACCCCGGCGTTCTCGCCCGGTCCGCAGATCACCCGCGGCCCCTTCGTCGGGAACTTGGAGAGGTGCTTGCGGCTGGACTTGTACGAGCAGTGCTCGCTCCACATCACCGAGAACACGCCCAGTTCCACGAGATTGGGCTCGCGGTTCAGGCGCTTGAGAATGACGGCGTATTCGTCCGGCTTGAGGCCGAACTCGACGGCCGTTTCGGCCATGGTCTTCGCGGGGGAGGCGGTCATGACGGGCTG
>JBIKTU010000169.1:0-5062 GCA_044347965.1 Caulobacter sp. | reverse complement strand
ATCGCCCAGGCGCCCTGCCGTCGGGCCAGCGCCGGGCGTTTCTCGATACGGTAGAGCGGGGCCTCGCCGGACCTTCGGAAGACGGTGAAGGTCGCCGCCTCGGCGCCGCCGGCGATGCCGTAGTCGCGCCACTCGGCGGCCGCGACCA
Organism: Caulobacter sp.; assembly: GCA_044347965.1. Taxonomy (GTDB): domain Bacteria; phylum Pseudomonadota; class Alphaproteobacteria; order Caulobacterales; family Caulobacteraceae; genus Caulobacter. The sequence goes on along the minus strand of JBIKTU010000169.1, from coordinate 4,914 downwards.
TGCGGCCGTACAGCCGCAGCAGTCGCTCAAGTTCGCGCCGCTCGAAGAAGACGGTGGCGGCGCGGGGCGCGGAGTATGTCGGGTCTAACGCCATGCGTTGCTCAGGCTACTGCTGAATCGCCGCCCTTGGCGAGGCCTGTCGCGATTCGGCCACGGTCGGCCCGTTTGTGCGCCAGCGGTCACACAAGGCCCAACAATGACCTTATTTCCGACGCGTCCCCGCCGGATCGACCCCCCAGATTAGCAGTGTCGGCCGGTCAGACATCCTGCGGTTCTGGATCCTGAACAGCCCCCCCAGCCCCCTCCCGGATCACGGGACCCCGGCCGGCCGACGACTATCTCCTTACGACCCTCGATGAGCCCGCGTTGCCTTCCCCTCCGGCAGCGCGGGTTTCATTGTGTCTGGACCACAGAACACACTGACAAGAACAAGCGGGGAAACGGACATGGGCAGACTTACGGGACGGGCGGCGATCGTCACGGGCGCGGCGAGCGGGATCGGCCGCGCCAGCGCCGAACTCTTCGCCGCCGAGGGGGCGCGGGTGCTGGCCGTCGACCGGCCGGGAACCAACCTGGCGTTCGAACAGGCCGGCATCGAAGCGCTGGGCGTCGACATCTCCGGCGACGGCGCGCCCGCGCAGATCATCGAGACGGCCATCGCCGCCTTCGGAAAGCTGGACATCGTCTACAGCAACGCCGGCGTCTCCGGCTCGACGCCGGTCGGCGAGACCAGCGATGAGGAGTTCGACCGCCAGTACGGGGTCAACCTGCGCGCCGGCTTCCGTATCGCGCGGGACGCCACGCCGCACCTGGTCAGGTCCGGTGTCGGGCGGCTGATCTTCACCGCCTCGATCATGGCCCGCCACACCGACAACGGCCTGGTCGCCTACTCGGCGTCGAAGGCCGGGGTAGTCGGGATGATGCGCACCTTCGCGCTGGAGCTGGGCCGCCACGGCGTGACGTCCAACGCCATCCTGCCTGGCGCCATCGCCACCGGCATGACCGCCGGCAGCTTCCAGCGCGAGGACATCGCCGCCCTGTGGGCGAAGAAGGCGGCGCTCAAGCGCCTGGGTCTGCCGATCGACATCGCCCGCGCGGCGCTGTTCCTGGCGTCGGACGACGGCGGCTTCGTGACAGGGCAGGCGCTGGGGGTCGATGGCGGGCTGATGCTGCGGGTGTGACCCCTCTCCCTCCGGGAGAGGTGAACTACTTCGCCAGCACCGCGATGATCTTTCCGCCCTTGCTGGCCTGGACCAGGACGACCGTCTCCAGGCCCTCGGTCCCGGCGACCGGCATGCGGTAGGCCGTGGGCTTGCCGCGCCAGGCGCCCAGGCGCTCGATCTCGCGGACCATGTTGCGCTGGACCAGGGTCTGGCCGCGGGTGTCGCCGCGCCGGGGGGTGACTTCCTGCGGGCGGGGATCGTAGCGGACCAGCCAGACCTCGGCGCCGCCCCGCGGCACGGGGCCGGAGCCGACCGCGACGCGGCGCGAGCCCATGAACATCATGTCCGGCGGATTGCGCGCCTCGCGGGCGGCCTGGTCGACCAGCGGCTCGATCCTCTCGGGGCGCACGCCGGAGGCCTGGACCTCGCCGTCGATGACCACCTGCGGGGTGTAGACCTCGCGCAGGGCCAGCTTGCGGGCGTAGGCGCGCTGGCGCTCGGTGAAGGCCGGCTGGGCGAAGGTGTCCGGCCAGCCCATGTAGTCCCAGTAGTCGACGGCGAAGGTCAGGGCCAGGACGTCCGGCCGCTCCGACAGTTCCGACACCAGCTCATTGGCCTTGATGCAGGACGAGCAGCCCTGGGCCGTGAACAGCTCCACCACGACAGGCGGTCGCACCCGGGCCGGAGCAACCGACGGGATCAGGGCGAACAGCAGCAGGGTTAACAGGAGGCGACGCATTGCACCGCACTTAATCGAAGAAGGGTGACAGGCGCGTTTCACGAGCCCGTGAAGCGGGGACATGTTCCGGCGGAGCCGGTACGTGTCCCCGAAAGGCGAGGCGGGGACACGTACGCCCTCGCGGGCGAACATGTCCCCAGTACCTTACGCCTCGCCCTTGGCGAGGTTGCGCAGCACGTAGGGCATCACGCCGCCGCTGGTGAAGTATTCCAGCTCGGTGGGGCCATCGATGCGGCAGCGGACCGGGAAGCGCGCGATGCGGCCGTCCGACGGGCGGTAGAGCTCGACGATCAGCTGCTTGCGCGGCGACAGGTCCTGCAGGCCGCGGATGGAGACGATCTCCTCGCCGGTGAGGCCCAGACGCTGCCAGCCGTCCGACAGGAACTGCAGCGGCAGCACGCCCATCTGCACAAGGTTCGAACGGTGGATGCGCTCGAAGGTCTCGGCGATGACGGCGCGGACGCCAAGCAGCTTGGCGCCCTTGGCCGCCCAGTCGCGCGACGAGCCGGTGCCGTATTCCTTGCCCGCGAACACGACGGCCGGACGGCCCTCGCCCTCGTAGCGCATGGCGGCGTCGTAGATCGACATCACCTCGCCCGACGGGAAGTGCCTGGTCACGCCGCCCTCGATCTCCGGGGTGATCTTGTTGCGGATGCGGATGTTGGCGAAGGTGCCACGCATCATGACTTCGTGGTTGCCGCGGCGGCTGCCGTAGCCGTTGAAGTCCTCGAAGCGGACCTGACGCTGGAGCAGGTATTCACCGGCCGGCGAGGTCTTCTTGATCGAACCGGCCGGGCTGATGTGGTCGGTGGTGATGGAGTCGCCGAACACGCCCAGGATCCGCGCCTCGATGATGTCCTTCACCGCGTCGGGGGTCATGGTCATGCCCTCGAAGTAGGGCGGGTTCTGGACGTAGGTGGAGCCCATGTCCCAGGCGTAGGTCTGGCCGCCCTCGACCTTGATGGCCTGCCAGTGCTTGTCGCCCTTGAAGACGTCGCCGTAGCGCTTGGCGAACATCTCGCTGGTCACCGACTTGCGCTGCAGGTCGGCGATGTCCTTCGACGTCGGCCAGATGTCCTTCAGGAAGACGTCCTTGCCCTTCTTGTCCTGGCCCAGCGGCTGGGTGGCCAGATCGATCCGCATCGAGCCGGCCAGGGCGTAGGCGACCACCAGCGGCGGCGAGGCCAGGTAGTTGGCGCGGACGTCCGGATTCACCCGGCCCTCGAAGTTGCGGTTGCCCGACAGCACCGAGCAGGCGACCAGGTCGGCCTCGTTGACCGCGGCGCTGATCGCGTCGGGCAGCGGGCCGGAGTTGCCGATGCAGGTCGTGCAGCCGTAGCCGACCAGGTTGAAGCCCAGCGCGTCCAGGGACTTGGTCAGGCCAGCCTTGGCCAGATAGTCGGTGACCACCTGCGAGCCGGGGGCCAGCGAAGTCTTCACCCAGGGCTTCACCTTCAGGCCCTTGGCCACCGCGTTCTTGGCCAGCAGGCCGGCGGCGATCAGGACACTGGGGTTGGAGGTGTTGGTGCAGCTGGTGATGGCGGCGATGACCACGTCGCCGTGGCCGACGTCAAAGGTCTCGCCCTTGACCGGCTCGCGGCGGTCCATCTGCTCCTTCTTGCCGAACTCGTCGGCCAGGGCGACCTCGAAGGCCGCCGCGGCGTCGGTCAGCAGCACACGGTCCTGCGGACGCTTGGGGCCGGCCAGCGAGGACTGGACCGAGCCCAGGTCGAGCTCGAGGACATCGGTGAACACCGGCTCGGCCGATTCCGGATCGAACCACAGGCCCTGGGCCTTGGCGTAGGCCTCGACCAGGTTGACGCGCTGGGCGTCGCGGTTGGTGGCGCGCAGGTAGTCGATCGTCGCCTGGCTGATCGGGAAGAAGCCGCAGGTGGCGCCGTACTCGGGGGCCATGTTGGCGATGGTCGCCTGGTCCTCGATGGTCAGATTGGCGATGCCGGCGCCGAAGAACTCGACGAACTTGCCGACCACGCCCTTCTTGCGCAGCATCTGGGTGACGGTGAGCACCAGGTCGGTGGCGGTCGCGCCTTCCGGCAGGGCGCCGGTCAGGCGGAAGCCGATGACTTCCGGGATCAGCATCGGGATGGCCTGGCCGAGCATGGCGGCTTCAGCCTCGATGCCGCCCACGCCCCAGCCCAGGACGGACAGGCCGTTGACCATGGTGGTATGCGAATCGGTGCCGACCACGGTGTCGGGGTAGGCGACCTCGGCCTCGAGGCCTGCGTCGGTCGCGGTCCAGACGGTCTGGGCCAGGTATTCCAGGTTCACCTGGTGGCAGATGCCGGTGCCCGGGGGCACGACGCGGAAATTGTTGAAGGCCGAGCTGCCCCAGCGCAGGAAGCGGTAACGCTCGATATTGCGCTCGTACTCGCGGTCGACGTTCTCGCCGTAGCTCTTGGCGGTGCCGAAGAAGTCCACCATCACCGAGTGGTCGATCACGAGGTCGACCGGGATCAGCGGGTTGATCTTGGTCGGATCGGCGCCCAGCGCGGTCATGGCGTCGCGCATGGCGGCCAGGTCGACGACGGCGGGAACGCCGGTGAAGTCCTGCATGAGCACCCGGGCCGGGCGGAAGCTGATCTCGTGCTCGGTGGCGCCCTTGTTCTCGAGCCAGGCGGCCACGGCCTTCAGGTCGCGTTCGCTGGTGTCGCCGCCGTTCTCGTTACGCAGCAGATTCTCCAGAAGGACCTTCATCGAGGCCGGAAGCCTCGAAATTCCGGTCAGGCCGGCTTCTTCCGCCGCCGGAAGGCTGTAGTAGACGTAGGACGTCCCGCCGACCGCGAGGGTCCGACGGGTTTGCAGGCTGTCGATAGACGCCATGTGAGGGGAGTCCTTTCCTGTTCACGGCCGCCCGAAAACCACTTCCGGGATCGCGCGCTCGGAAGGGACACACAGCGTCCCGCCCGGCGCGGCGTTACTCCGCGCGCGTTCGCGCGGGGCCGTTGCCGCGCTGCATACTCCGCGTCGCGCCAAACGTCCATGTCGGCGTCA
>JBIKTU010000168.1:0-5070 GCA_044347965.1 Caulobacter sp. | reverse complement strand
GCCGTAGCCGATGTTGCCGCCGATCCGGGTATCCCGGCCGGCGGCGGCGCAGAGGTGACCCAGCAGGGCCGTGGTCGTCGACTTGCCGTTGGTGCCGGTGATCGCCGCGATCTTGGGCCGCTTGTGCGGCGGAGCGGCGTTGACGGTGCGGGCGAAGAGCTCGATGTCGCCGAGAACCTCGACGCCGGAGACGGCGGCCTTCTCGACCGACCAGTGCGGTTTGGGGTGGGTCAGCGGGATGCCGGGCGACAGCATCAGGGCGGCGATGTCGGACCAGTCGGCGGCCTTCAGGTCCTCGACGGCGAAGCCCTCCGCCGCTGCGGCCTCGCGACTGGTCTGGTTTTCGTCCCAGAGCGCGACCTGCGCCCCGCCGGCCACGAGAGCGCGTGCGGCCGTCAACCCGGTCCTGCCCAGACCGAGGACGGCGACCTTGCGTCCCTCGAAACCGCGAACGGGGATCATGACCGCACCCGCCTCCCTACCTGAGCTTGAGCGTTGCGAGGCCGATGGCGGCCAGGAGCAGGGAGACGATCCAGAAGCGGATGACGACGGTCGATTCCGCCCAGCCCAGCTTCTCGAAATGGTGGTGGATCGGCGCCATCAGGAAGATGCGTTTGCCGGTGCGCTTGAAGTAGGCGACCTGGATCATCACCGACAGCGCCTCGGCGACGAACAGACCGCCGACGATGGCCAGGACGATCTCGTGCTTGGTGGCCACGGCCACGGCGCCCAGAGCCCCGCCGAGGGCCAGCGAACCGGTGTCGCCCATGAAGATCTTGGCCGGCGGCGCGTTGTACCAGAGGAAGCCGAGACCGGCCCCGATGATGGCGCCGCAGAAGACCGCGATCTCGCCGGTGCCCGGCACGAAGTGGACCTGCAGATACTGCGCGAAGTTATAGTTGCCGACCAGGTAGGCGATCAGCCCGAAGGTGGCCGCCGCGATCATAACCGGCACGATGGCGAGGCCGTCGAGCCCGTCCGTCAGGTTCACGGCGTTGGACGCGCCGATGATCACGAAGGCCCCGAAGGCGATGTAGAACCAGCCCAGGTCGAGCAGCAGGCGCTTGAAGATCGGGAAGGCGACAGAGGTGGAGAGCTGCGGCGTGTCGGGGGAGACCTGCCCGAACAGCACCAGCACGGTGACGGCGGCGACCGCCACCAGCGCCTGGATGCCCAGCTTCACGCGGCCCGAGACCCCGGCCGTGGTCTGTTTGGTGACCTTGTCGTAGTCGTCGAGGAACCCCAGCACGCCGAAGGCGAGGGTCACCATCAGAACGACCCAAACATAGATGTTTCGCAGGTCGGCCCACAACAGGGTGCCGCCGACCATCCCGGCCAGGATCATCAGGCCGCCCATCGTGGGGGTGCCGGCCTTCTCGATCACATGGCGCTCGATGCCTTCCTTGCGGATCGGCTGGCCCTTGCCCTGCCGCGCCCGCATCCAGGCGATGAAGCGCGAGCCCATGGCGACGGCGATGATGAATCCGGTCGCGGTCGCCATGAACGTCCGGAACGTCAGGTATTTCAAAAGGTTGAGCACCGGAAGCGCGTCGCGCATCTCCGAAAGCAGATACAGCATCAGGCCTTGTCCCCCCCATGGCCGACTGACGCCAGGGCGGCCGCGATGACGCTGGCCCGGCTTCCGTTCGATCCCTTGACCATCACCAGGTCGCCCGGCTGGACGGCCCCGACGATCCGCGGCGCCAGCTCGGCCGCTGTGTCCGCGTAGCCGCCCCGACGAGTCGGCGGAAGGGCGTCCCAGAGCGATTTCATCAGCGGCCCGGCGCAGAACACCAGATCGATTCCCGCCGCGTCGATCGGCGCGGCCAGTCCGGCATGGAAGTCGGCCGCCTGGCCGCCCAGTTCCAGCATGTCGGTCAGCGCGACGATCCGCCGCCCCGTCGCCTTACGACCGCCCAGCGTGCGGAAGGCGGCGTTCATCGAGATCGGATTGGCGTTGTAGCTCTCGTCGATCAGGGTGAAGGTCCCGCCGGCGATGGTCACCGCCTTTTCCGCGCCTCGCCCCGCCAGCGGCGCGAACCCGGCCAGCCCGGCCAGCGCGGTTTCCCGCGAGACATCCATCGCCTCGACCGTCAGCAGCACGCAGAGACTGTTGAGCCCCCAGTGAAGGCCGGTCTGCAGCAACGGGAACTCAACGGCCTCACCGTCGATCACCGCATGGACCTTGGCCCGTTCCTCGCCGGCGACAAAGTCGACCAGACGCGCATCGACGCCCTCCCCCGAGCCGAACGAGCGCACGACGGCGCCGACCTTCAGCGCCTCGGCCTTGAGCAGATCGAACCAGACGTTGTCGGCGTTCAGAACCGCCACGCCGCCTGGCAGGAGGCCTGCGAAGATCTCGGCCTTGGCCTTGGCCACGCCGACCTCGCCGTCGGGGAAGTTCTCGATGTGGACCGGTCCGACCGTGGTGATGGCCACCACATGGGGGCTCACGAACCGCGACAGGGGGGTGATCTCGCCGGCGTGGTTCATGCCGACCTCGAAGATCGCCCTCTCGGTGTCGCGGGGCATCCGCGCCAGGGTCAACGGCACGCCGATATGGTTGTTGTAGGACTTCACAGACGAGTGCCAGCGGCCGGCCAGCGCCAGGCAGGCGGCGACGGCCTGGGTGACGCTGGTCTTGCCAACCGAGCCGGTGATCGCGGCGCGGCGGCCCTGATTACGCTCGCGCGCGGCCACGCCGAGCTGTTCGAGCGCGGCGAAGGTGTCCTTCACCAGTAGATGCGGGCCTTCGACCGGACGGCTGGCCAGGATCGCGGCGGCCCCGGAGGCAAGCGCCCCGGCCGCGAACTCATGGCCGTCACGGACCCCGGCCAGGGCCACGAACAGGTCGCCGGCCTCGACAGACCGGCTGTCGATCGACACGCCGCTGACCGTGAACGGGCCGCCGAAGACGGTCCCGCCGGTCGCGGCGGCCAGTTCATCCGATGTCCAGAGCGCGTCAGACATGAGCGGCCTCCAGGCCAAGGGCGGTGGCGGTCTCGACGACGTCGTCGAACGGATGGGTGACGCCCGCGATGGTCTGCCCCTGCTCATGGCCCTTGCCGGCCACGACCAGCACATCGCCGGGGGTCAGCATCGCCACGCCGGCGCGGATCGCCTCGCGGCGGTCGCCGATGTTGAGCGCGCCGGGCGCGCCAGTCTGGACCTCGGCTCGGATGGCGGCCGGCGCCTCGGAGCGCGGGTTGTCGTCGGTGATGATGGCCACGTCTGCGAGGCGCGCGGCGATCTCGCCCATCAGAGGGCGCTTGGTGCGGTCCCGGTCGCCGCCGGCGCCGAAGACGACCAGAAGGCGCCCCTCCGTATGCGGACGAAGCGCATTCAGCACCGTCTCCAGGCCATCGGGCGTATGGGCGTAGTCGACGTAGGCCTCCCCGCCGCCGGCGCGGGCCCCAACGCGCTGCAGACGTCCGGGCGCACCCTTCAGATGCTCCAGCGCGGCGAAAACCGCGGCGGGCGCCCCGCCCGCGGCGATGCAGAGCCCGGCGGCGACCAGGGCGTTGTCGGCCTGGAAAACGCCGGCAAGCGGCAGGTGAACTGTCGTCGTCGTCCCGGCATGCGCCAGGGTCAGGCGCTGTCCGTCGGCGGCGAGCACGCGATCAACCACGCGGATGCCTTCGCCCGCCGAGCCGGTTGAGAGCACCGGCTGTCCGGCGACAGCGGCGGCGGCCGCGAAAGCCCCGTACTGGTCGCTGTCGGCATTCAGGACCGCCGTCGCGCCGCGCGGCAGGAGGGCCTCGAACAGCCGCAGCTTCGCCGCGCGGTAGGCGCCCATGGTGCCATGGTAGTCCAGGTGGTCCTGGGTCAGGTTGAGAAAGCCGGCCGCCGTCAGCCGCACACCGTCAAGGCGACGCTGGTCGACGCCATGGGATGACGCCTCCAGCGCCAGGTGGGTTACGCCTTCGGACGCAAGGCGCGCCAGCAGCTCGGCGACATCGGCGGCATCGGGCGTGGTCAGGCCCGGCGGCGTGATCTGGCGGTCGGGCTTGCCCGACGTCGAGACGGTGACGCCCAGCGTGCCCATGCTGGCGCTCGTGTGGCCAAGGCGGGCGAAGATCTGGCGGCAGAACGTGGCCACCGAGGTCTTGCCGTTGGTGCCGGTCACCGCGACGCAGGTTGCCGGCTGGGCGCCCCAGAAGGCGGCGGCGGCCAGGGCGTAGGCGCGGCGGAGGTCGGCGGCGTGCGCCACCGGGACGCCCAGACCGCTGACGTCGTCCGGGGCGAGCACGGCGGCGGCGCCCGCCTCGAGGGCGACCGGGATGAACTTGCGCCCGTCGACCGTGGAGCCCGGCAGGGCGGCGAACAGGAACCCTGGCCGGACCTTGCGGCTGTCGGCGGTGACGCCGGTGATCTCCGGATCGTCCATCGGCGCATCGGCGACCAGCGACGACAGGCGCATCACAGGCCTCCCGCCGGCTGGGCTACCCGGGCGCTGGCGACGTAGGTCGGCGTAGCGGGCAGGCTCGGCGCGGGCAGTCGACGCTTGACGCCGAGGAACGGCGCGACCCGATCAACGATCTTGCCCACCGCCGGAGCGGCGACCCAGCCGCCTGTGCGGATGCCGCCCTGGGGCTCGTCCATCAGGATCAGCACGAAGTAGCGCTCGGCGTCGGCCGGGCCGTCGGTGGGGAAGACGGCGGCGAAGGAGCCGACCTGCTTGTAGGTGCTGTAGCCGCGGATTTCCGGATCGTACTTTTCGCCGGTCCCGGTCTTGCCGCCGACCATCAGGCCGGGCGCGTCGGCCTTGCGGCCGGTGCCGTCGACGACGTTGCCGCGCATGAGCTGCAGCATCGACAGGGTGGTCGTTTCCGACATCACCCGGGGGCCGTCCGGACGCTTGCCGGCCTCCATCTTGCGGATAGTGAGCGGGACCATCTTGCCGCCGTTGAGGACAGCGCCCATCGCCTGGGCCAGGGCCAGCGGCGAGACGTTGATGCCGTGGCCGAACGAGACGCTGGCCATGTCGTCCTCGTCCCACTTCTTGGGGGTCAGCGGGCGGGTGGACTCCAGCAGTTCGACCTGGGCCCGTTTCGTCAGGCCCAGCGCCGC
>JBIKTU010000166.1:0-5082 GCA_044347965.1 Caulobacter sp. | reverse complement strand
TGCTGGTCGGGTCAGCCCCCGGTGCGGCGGCCTCCTACGTCCTGGCGCGGCAGATGGGCGGCGACGCCCCGCTGATGGCCGGGGTGGTGGCCTTCACGACCGCGGCCAGCCTGGTGACGATCCCGGCGCTGCTGCTGGTGTTTCATCTGGCTTGAGGGGGCGGCAAGCGCATTGCGTCCTTCGACACGCCGCTGCGCGGCTGCTCAGGATGACGTGTTTGGAAGGCTCCCTCCTACGTCATGCTGAGCAGCGCTCGAAGAGCGCGTGTCGAAGCACGCATGGATACTAAAGCCTGTCCCCGCGCCCCAGCGGATCCGGCAGCGCCTCGCCGTCGGCGACGAAGCTCAGCGACACCGAGTTGATGCAGTATCGCAGCCTTGTCGGCGGCGGGCCGTCGGGGAAGACGTGGCCCTGGTGGCTGCCGCAGCGGGCGCAGATCGTTTCGATGCGCAGCATGCCGTAGCTGGTGTCGCGCACCTCGCCGACATGGGTCTCGTCCAGCGGGGCGTAGAAGCTGGGCCAGCCGGTGCCGCTCTCGAACTTGGTCTCGAACCGGAACAGCGGCAGGCCGCACAGCCGGCAGCAGTAGGCGCCCGGGCGCTTTTCGCCGAGCAGGCCGCCGCAGAAAGGCGCCTCGGTGCCGTGGTGCAGCAGCACCTCGGCCTCTTCGCGGGTGAGGTCGGCTTCCAGGCGCGCGCGTTCGGCGTCGGAGGGCGGGGCGAGGTCGAAACCCGAGGGAGAAACGGTCATGCCGCGAATGTAGGGCGTCCCGGGCCCTTCGGAAAGTCGCCGGCGAGGCATGGCAAGGCGACCGCCGGTTTCATATCTTCCAGACAACGCCATCCGACGGAGGACATCCGATGCTCACCGCCACCACCCATTCCATCGCCGAACGCCCCACCACCCAGACGCTGGGCGTCGTGGCCGGCGAGGCGATCATCGGCGCCCATATCTTCAAGGACCTGTTCGCCGGCATCCGCGACATCGTCGGCGGTCGGGCCGCCAGCTACGAGGACACCCTCCGCGAGGCGCGCCAGACGGCCACGCGGGACATGATCGAGGCCGCCCAGCGCCTCGGCGCCGACGCGGTGGTCGGGGTCGACTACGACTACGCGACGATCGGCCAGAACGGCAGCATGCTCATGGTCTCGGCCACCGGCACCGCCGTGAAGCTGGGCTGAGGCCCGCGCCGCCCTATCTGGCGGCGGATGACAGACCCCTGCCCGCTCGAGAGCTTCCCCGCCGACGGCTGCGCCGTGGTCGTCGGCGCGGGCGGCGGCATCGGCGCCGCGCTCGCCGATGGGCTGGCGGCGAGCGGGCGATTCCCGGCGGTCCACGCCCTGCGCCGGGCGGACCTGGACCTCGAGGACGAGGCCTCCATCGCCGCCGCCGCCGCCCGGCTGGACGCCCCGCCCCGGCTGGTCATCGTCGCCACCGGCCTGCTGCACGGACAGGGCGTGGCGCCGGAGAAGGCCCTGCGCGCCGTCGATCCGGCCGCCCTGCTGAAGAGCTATGCGGTCAACGCCGTCGGGCCGGTGCTGGTCGCCAAACACTTCACCCCGCTGTTCCCGCGCGCCGGAAAGGTGGCCTTCGCGGCGCTGTCGGCCCGGGTCGGCAGCCTGGGCGACAACCGTCTGGGCGGCTGGCACGGCTACCGGGCGTCCAAGGCGGCGCTGAACATGCTGCTGCGCAATGTCGCCATCGAACTGGCGCGGAGCCGGCCACAGGCGGTCTGCCTGGCCCTGCATCCCGGCACCGTCGACACCGGCCTCAGCGCCCCCTTCCAGGGCGGCGTGCCGGGCGAACGGCTGTTCACCCCGGCCTTCAGCGCCGCCCGTCTGCTGGAGGTGATCGATCGTCGGGGCCCGGAGGACAGCGGCGGCGTTTTCGACTGGGCCGACAAGCCTGTGCCGTGGTGACGCTACGTCCATGCCTGTCAGGCGTTGCCAATCCCGCCCATGCGGTCTAACCCGCAACGCAACAATCGTGCGCAAGGGACGACCGCAGGCCTATGTTCTCGAAGATTCTGATCGCCAACCGGGGTGAAATCGCGGTCCGGGTCATCAAGACCTGCCGCCGGATGGGGATCAAGACGGTCGTCGTCTACTCCGAAGCCGACGCCGACAGCCTGGCCGTGGAGATGGCCGACGAGGTCGTGTTCATCGGCCCGGCCCCGGCCAGCGAATCCTACCTGGTGCAGGACAAGATCATCGCCGCCTGCAAGCAGACGGGCGCGGAGGCCGTGCACCCAGGCTTCGGCTTCCTGTCGGAGAACGCCAGCTTCGCCCAGCGCTGCGCCGACGAGGGCATCGTCTTCATCGGTCCCAACCCCGGCGCCATCAGCGCCATGGGCGACAAGATCGAGTCCAAGAAGTTCGCCGAGAAGGCCGGCGTCAGCTGCGTCCCCGGCCACATCGGCGAGATCGCCGACACCGCCCACGCCATCGAGATCTCCGAGGAGATCGGCTATCCGGTGATGATCAAGGCCAGCGCCGGCGGCGGCGGCAAGGGCATCCGCGTCGCCCACAATCGCCGCGACGTGGAGGAAGGCTTCCCGGCCGTGCGGTCCGAGGCCAAGTCCAGCTTCGGCGACGACCGCATCTTCATCGAGAAGTTCATCACCAGCCCGCGCCACATCGAGATCCAGGTGCTGGGCGACAAGCACGGCAACGTGGTGCACCTGTTCGAACGCGAATGCTCGATCCAGCGCCGCAACCAGAAAGTCATCGAGGAGGCGCCGAGCCCGCTGCTCGACGAGGCCACCCGCGCCGCCATGGGCGCCCAGGCCGTCGCCCTGGCCAAGGCCGTGAACTACGACAGCGCCGGCACCGTCGAGTTCGTCGCCGGCCAGGACAAGAGCTTCTACTTCCTGGAAATGAACACCCGCCTGCAGGTCGAGCACCCGGTCACCGAGCTGATCACGGGTCTGGACCTGGTCGAGCAGATGCTGCGCAGCGCCGCCGGCGAGACCATGGCGTTCGGTCAGAAGGATCTGAAGATCAACGGTTGGGCCATCGAGAGCCGCATCTACGCCGAGGACCCCTACCGCAAGTTCCTGCCGTCCATCGGACGCCTGGTCCGCTACGACCCGCCGGTCGAGGGCGAGCATGAGGGCTACACCGTCCGCAACGACGCCGGCGTCCGCGAGGGCGACGAGATCTCGATGTACTATGACCCGATGATCTCCAAGCTCTGCACCTGGGCCCCGACGCGCCTCGCCGCTGTCGACGGCATGGCCCGGGCGCTGGAGGACTTCCACATCGAGGGGCTGGGCCAGAACATCCCCTTCCTGGCCGCCGTGATGGACCAGGAGCGGTTCCGCACCGGCGCCCTTGCCACCAGCTACATCGTCGACGAGTTCCCCGAGGGCTTTGACGGCACGACGCCGACCACCTTCCAGATCGACGTCATGTCCGCCGCCGGCGTCGCCATGCACCGCGTCATGTCCGCCCGCGCCGGCTCGCCGCCCCGCAACGACTGGCGGGTCTTCGTCGGCCACGCCGGCCGCGCCGTCGCGGTCGCCGACACGGGCGAGGGCCTGACCCTCACCCTGGCCGAGGACGGCCGGGTGATGCGCCTGACCGACGTCGTCTGGCGTCCGGGCCAGGCCCAGTTCCGCGGTCGGCTGGACGGCAGGGCCTTCACGGTCAACGTCGCCCCCGCCGCAGAGGGCTTCGTGATCCGCCACCGCGCCGCCAAGCAGAAGGTGCTGGTCCTCTCGCCCCGCTCGGCCGAGCTGCACGGCAAGATCCCCGAGAAGAAGCCCGCCGACACCAGCAAGATGATCATCTCGCCCATGCCGGGCCTGGTGGTCAGCATGGACGTCGAGGTCGGCCAGACCGTCCGCGAGGGCGAGGTGGTCTGCGTCATCGAGGCGATGAAGATGCAGAACATCATCCGCGCCGAACGCGAGGGCGTGGTGAAGGTCGTCTCCGCCAAGGGCGGCGACAGCGTCGCGGCCGACGAGGTGCTGGTCGAGTTCGGCTAGGGCCAGCGCTCTTCAGCAGTCAGCGACGCCTGCCGCCTCCGTCTTCCCGGCGAAGGCCGGGATCCATGACGCGCGACGCGGTCCTTCCGTTTTGTCCGCCGCGACGGCGGCCGGGACTTGTCCCCGCTCTTGCCTGAGGCCGTTCCCCTCGGGCCGGAAGCACACTAGATTGGGCGCGGTCACATCGGACTCGGAGCGCAATCTCGCATGGGAAGCCAGATCGACTGGTTGGAGCTGTTCTTCTCCTCCACGGGCCGCGTCTCGCGCGGGCCGTTCCTCATCGCCGCCGCCGTGCTGATTTCGCTCGCCGCCCTCTACGAGGCCGCCGTCGGGCCGACGACCCATTTCCTGACCGGCTGGTTCGTCTATCCGGGCCTGCTGTTCTCGGGCTGCTGCGTGCTGTCCCGGCGGCTGCATGACCGCGGTCGCTCCGGCTGGCTGGCCGCCGTCCTGCTGCTGGCCCTGGCCCTGGCCTGGCCGCGCCCCGATGGGCTGATCGACTACATCGCCGTCGTCGTGGTCGTCTGGGCCGTGGTCGAACTGGGCGTCATGCCCGGCGAGCAGGGCGCCAACCGCTTCGGTCCCAATCCCGTCCGTACTGTTCAGGTCTAGGAGCCTCCTACATGCGCACTCTCCTCGTCACCGCCCTCGCCTTCATGATCGCCGGCCCGGCCCTGGCCGTCGAACCGGCCGCCGCCGACACCGATCCGGCCGTCGCGGCCCTGAAGGACGTGGCCCGCAGCGCCAAGAACCTGCGCGTCCGCAAACTGCGGCTCAGCCCGTCCGGCGACGTCTGCGGCCTGGTTCGCACCAGCGCCGACGCCCGCGACATGGAGTTCGTCTGGACCAAGGCCTCTGGCGAAATCTGGATCATGGAAGCCCCGACCGAGCCCAACACCGGCTTCGTCTTCGGCGCCTCGCACCTGCGCCGCTCGACCGAGCGCGCCGACTTCCGCGCCTGGAAGGCCTGCGGCGCGGGCTGATCGCCCTGGGACAGGTCAAGATGTCCCTTGGGACACCTTAACCTGTCCCCAATGGCGCCGCCGCCTCCGCGACCGGCCCGAACACCCGCGTGAACGCCGCCTTCAGGGCGG
>JBIKTU010000165.1:0-5140 GCA_044347965.1 Caulobacter sp. | reverse complement strand
GTCTTCCTCATCGGCATGCGCATCAACAAGCTGTGGAAGCTGGGCAGCTGGATGCCGGTGGCCGCGGCCATGCCGCGGATGCTGGTCGAGCTGTCGATGAAGCCCGAACTTGGGCTGCTGAACTACCGCACCCACTTCGGCCTGCGGAATATCGTGGTCACCCAGTACTGGCGCAGCTTCGAGCACCTCGAGGCCTACGCCCGAAGCGCCGACGCCGCCCATCTTCCGGCCTGGCAGGCCTTCAACAAGGCCGTCGGCAGCAACGGCGACGTCGGCATCTGGCACGAGACCTATGTCATCAAGCCGGGCGGGTACGAGACCCTCTACAACAACATGCCGCCGTTCGGGCTCGGCGCGGCCGGCAGGCTGGTCGAGGCGAAGGGTCATCGCAAGGCCGCGCGGCAGCGGCTGACCGGCGCGACGGAGGCGGCCGACTGAGCCGTGCAACGGGCATGATCAGCCGTCGCACCCTGTTCCCGCTCGCCGTCGCCGCCCTCGCCGCCCCGGCCCTGCCCACCCTCGCCGCTCCGAAGGCGACGACCGTCCGCCTGGGCCAGCACCCCCGGCAGGCGCTGGACCTCTACGGGGCTCCCGGTCTGAGGGACGCGCCGGTGCTGCTGTTCGTGCACGGCGGCGGCTGGAGCTTCGGCAACAGGAGCGGGGTCAACAGCCTGCCCGCCTTCGCCGAGCGGCACGGCTTCCTGCTGGCCTCCGCCGGCTATCGCCTGGCGCCGGAGGTCGACGCCGGCGGCTGCGCCCAGGACGTGGCCGCCTGCGCCGCCTGGCTGATCGAGAACGCGGGCCGGCACGGCGGGGACCCGAAACGGATCTTCGTCGCCGGCCACTCCGCCGGGGCGCATCTGGCGGCCCTGATCGGCATCGACCGGCAGTATCTCGGCGCGCATGGCCATACGCCGGTCGCGCTGGCCGGGATCATCCCGATCGACGGCGCCGGCTATGACGCCGCGGCGCAGATGGAGTACCTGGGCCAGCGCCGGGGCATGCTCCCCGACATGTACCGCCGGGCCTTCGGCGACCGCGCCGCCGCGCTGTCGCCAACCCGGCTCGTCAAGCCGGGCATCGGCTATCCGCCCTATCTGATCTTCCACGTCGCCAGCCGGCCGGACGCCCGGCGCCAGTCGGAAGGCCTGGCCAGCGCCCTGCGCGCCGCCGGCGGCGAGGCCGAGGTCATCGCCGCGCCGGGCGAGACCCACCGGTCCATCAACGTCGACTTCGGCAAGGCAGGCGATCCCGAGGGCGAGCGGGCGGCGGTCTTTATCAAGGGATAGCCTCCCTCCCCCTTGTGGGGAGGGACAGACGCGCAAAGCGCGTCAGGGTGGGGCAAGTGATGGCCGCCTTCGAAGTCAGGTGAGGATCGCTGCTTGCCCCACCCGTCTCGTCTCGCTGCGCTCGCCGATCCACCCTCCCCACAAGGGGGAGGGAGATTCCGCCTCAGCCCGCTTCCCGCATCCCCTCGCGGCCGTTCTTCAACCGCTCGGCGACCAGGAAGGCCAGCTCCAGCGCCTGCTCGCCGTTGAGGCGGGGGTCGCAGTGGGTGTGGTAGCGGTCGCCCAGCTCGCCCTCGGTCAGGGCGCGGGCCCCGCCGGTGCATTCGGTGACGTTCTGGCCGGTCATCTCCAGATGCACGCCGCCGGGGTGGACGCCCTCGGCCTCGGCCACGTCGACGAAGCCCTTCACCTCCTGAAGGATCCGGTCGAACGGCCGGGTCTTGTAGCCGGAGGCCGCCTTCAGGGTGTTGCCGTGCATCGGGTCGGTCGACCAGATCACCGCCCGGCCGGCCCGCTTGGTCGCCTGCATCAGACGCGGCAGCCGCTCATGCACCTTGTCGGCGCCGAAGCGGCCGATCAGGGTCAGGCGGCCGGGCTCGTTGGCCGGGTTGAGCACATCGATCAGCCGCAGAAGGTCGTCGGGCTCCAGTGTCGGGCCGACCTTGACGCCGATGGGGTTCTTCACGCCGCGCATGAACTCGACATGGGCGCCGTCCAGCTGGCGGGTGCGCTCGCCGATCCACAGCATGTGGGCGCTGGTGTCGTACCAATCACCCGAGGTGCTATCGATCCGGGTCATCGCTTCCTCGAAGCCCAGCAGCAGGGCCTCGTGGCTGGTGAAGAACTCCACCTGCTTCATGCCCGGATGGGTCTCGGGCGTGACGCCGATGGCGGCCATGAAGGCCAGGCTCTCGCTGATCTTGTCGCTGAGTTCGCGGTAGCGCGCGCCCTGGGGGCTGTCGGCGACGAAGCCCAGGGTCCAGCGGTGGATGTTGTGCAGATCGGCGTAGCCGCCGCCGGCGAAGGCGCGCAGCAGGTTCAGCGTCGAGGCCGACTGGCCGTAGGCCTTGAGCAGCCGCTCGGGATCGGGCGCCCGCTCGGCGGCGTCGAAGGCCATGCCGTTGATGTTGTCGCCGCGATAGGAGGGCAGCGTCACCCCGTCGACGGTCTCGATCGGCTCCGACCGCGGCTTGGCGAACTGGCCGGCGATGCGGCCGACCTTCACCACCGGCTTGCCGCCGGAGAAGGTCAGCACCACCGCCATCTGCAGGATCAGGCGGAAGGTGTCGCGGATGTTGTCGGCGTGGAATTCCTTGAAGCTCTCGGCGCAGTCGCCGCCCTGCAGCAGGAAGGCGTCCCCGCGCGCCACGTCGCCCAGCAGGCTCTTCAGCCGCCGCGCCTCGCCGGCAAACACCAGCGGCGGCATCTTGCGAAGATCGCCCTCGACGCGCTCGACCACGGCCTGATCCGGATAGTCGGTCGGCACGTGTTTGGCGGGCTTTGCTCTCCAGGACGACGGGGTCCAGCGCTCGGTCATGGTCTCAAACTCTAAAAAGGGACGCGGTTCTTACCCTAACCAAGGTTCGAAGGCAAAAATATGCGCCCTAAAGGTGTCAATGTCGCATGAAGGGGTATGGTCGTGCGCGAAGGTTGCGGGGGAGATCACGCTCTCAAAGGGGCGCTGAACCGAACGTCTGTCGGGCAGACCGAAAATGACGTCCGGGTAGCCTGGACCTGACGGAAATGAGTGATCGCCCCCCTTATCTCCGCCCCCTGTTCCTGACCATTGCAGGCTCTGATGGAACCAGGCCGAGGCGCGGGCATTGCGGGGACATGTCGCCAACAGGCGCCATTCGTTCCCGTGGTCGAGGGCCGGATCGCTTGCCATCCGGCGGCCCGGCGCGCAGGAAATGGCCCTAGCCGAGCGGCATGGCGCGAAGAGAACTGCATGCGAGCCCCTTCGAGATCCGTCCTCATCCTGGCCGTGACCGCGCTTGCCGTGGTGGTGGTGGCGGCGGCGTGGGTGGTGGTGTCGCGACGGCCAGCCGAGGTCGCGGTTCTGGAGATCCGTCCGCAAACGGTCGAGCAGGCCCTTTCGGTGGTTGGTCGCGCCCGTCCAACGCAACTGATCCAGGTCGCCTCGCCCAACTCCGGCCAGGTCATTCGTCTGTTTCACGACGAGGGGGCCCGGGTCGAGGCCGGAGCCCCCTTGGCCGTCATCCTCGCGACCGTCGAACAGGCCCAGACCGCCGTCGATGTGGCGCAGACCGCAGCCGCACGGGCCCAGGCGACCGAGGCGAAGCTGCGCTACCAGAGAACGCGAACCCTGCACGCGCGAGGGTTTGCCTCGGATGCGGCGCTGGACGCCGCGCGCGCCGCCCTCGACACGGCTGAGGCCAATGTGACCGCGGCCTCGGCCGCGCTGCGGGCCTCGACCGAGCGTGCGCGGGAGTTCACCATCCGCGCGCCGATGGCCGGCGTGGTGCTGGTCCGGCCGATCGACGACGGACAGGTGGTCGGAGCCGGCGAAACCCTGTTCGAACTGGGCTCTGCCAATGGTGTCGAGATCCGTGCCGAGGTCGAGGAGGCCTACGCCGACGCCATAAGGCCAGGCCAGACAGCCCGCGCCGCCCTGTCCGGCTCGCCGGAGATGTTTCCCGCCCGGGTGACAGAGGTTTCTCCGCGGGTCGATTCCGGCACAGGCGGGCGCACGATCCGGCTGTCGCCGGCCGACACGCAGGGCCTCGCGCCCGGCCGCTCGGTCGATGTGACCATCGTCATCGCCCAACGTCAGGGAGCGATTGTCGTGCCGCGCCGGGCCGTGGTCGACGCCACCGCGGCCCCCAAGGTCTACGTCGTGGACGCCGACGGCATAGTCCGCGTTCGGACAATCTCCGTGGCGCGCTGGCCCTCGGTCAACGCCATTGTCGAACGCGGGCTGAGGGCCGGGGACAGGGTCGTGCTGGAACCCGAGGCCACGCGCCCTGACGCTCACGTCCGGCCCGTGGCGCAAGCCTCGGGCGACTGAGCCGTGTTCGCCCTTCACGTCGCCCGGCGCTACCTGTTGTCCAACCCTTGGCAGACCCTGCTGTTGATTGCGGGGGTCGCGGTGGGTGTGACGGTCTTTGTGTTCATCACCGCTCTGATCGCCGGCCTCGCCGTCCGCCTGACCGAGCAAGTCACCGGCAGCGGAGCCCATATCAGCCTGCAGCCGCCGACACGGGTGGCGCGGGTCCTCGCCGGACCGGACTTGCCGGTGGAATCCGTGGCCCTGGTATCCACCTTCCAGCGCAAGCAGATCCGTGACTGGCCGATGATCGTTGAGCTCCTGCGCGCCAATCCATCGGTTTCCGCCATCAGCCCGCAGATTACCGGCAGCGCCGTTCTGGTGAAGAGTGAGGCCGTGACCTCGGTCTCGATCATCGGGCTGGAGCCACAGGGAATCGACGCCATCTCGGAGATCACCCCGAAAATCATCCAGGGCGACGGCGATCTGGGCGCCGACGGCCTCCTGATCGGGGTCCGCATGGCCGAGGACCTGGGGCTGAGCGCAGGCCAGTCGGTCCTGCTACGAACCGAACGGGGGGTGGAGCGCCAGCTGACCGTGAAGGGCGTATTCCGCACCGGCCTGCAGAGTCTCGACGAGCGCATCGCCTTTCTGTCCTTGCAGACCGCCCGGCCGCTTTTCGTCCTGCCGGAAGGTGTGACCAACATCGAGATCAAGCTGAACGACCCCGAAGATGCGCGAGCCATGGCGCGCTTCCTGGCCGACGCCACGGGCCTGCGCGCCACGCCCTGGCAAGAGAAGAACGTCAATCTGGAGGATGCCCTGGTGGCCCAGGGACGCACCG
>JBIKTU010000164.1:0-5197 GCA_044347965.1 Caulobacter sp. | reverse complement strand
AACTTGCCGGCCATCTGGGCGGCTTCGGCGCGGTTCTGCGAGGCGACGGCGAATCGGTCCTGGTCTTCGCGGGTGATCTGCCAGCGGCTGGCGATGTTCTCGGCGGTCTGACCCATGTGGTAGCCATGGAAGGCGTCCCACAGGCCGTCCTTGATCATGGTGTCCTGGAAGCCCAGATCGCCCATCTTCTTGCCGTCGCGGATGTGGGCGGCGTGCGGCGACTGGCTCATGCTCTCCTGGCCGCCGGCGACCACGATGCTGACCGAGCCGTCGGCGATCTGCTGGGCGGCGAGGGCCACGGCGCGCAGGCCCGAGCCGCACAGCTGGTTCAGGCTCCAGGCGGGGCTTTCGACCGGGATGCCGGCGTTGACGGCGGCCTGGCGGGCGGGGCCCTGGCCGGCGCCGGCCTGCAGCACCTGGCCCATGATCACTTCGTCGACGTCGGCGGGGGCGATGCCGGCCCGCTCCACCGCCGCCTGGATGGCGATCCTGCCCAGCTCGTGAGCCGGCAGGCTCGAGAGCGAGCCGTTGAACGAGCCCACCGGCGTGCGGGCGGCCGAAACGATCACGATGTCGGTCATGGCAGTGTCTCCGTCGTTCCCTGCGCGGCGTCAGGCCGCAACGGCCCCGACGCTCATTTTTTGTTACGCTGGGGCACCTTGCATAGTCGGATATGGTTCGTCACCTGCTGATTTTGCAGTGCAATATGACGCGCACGGAAGGCGCCACTGGCGCCATGCCTTTGCATCCGCGATAGTGCGGCGCCAAAAAGCGCGTGAAGCGTACCTACAGGGAATGGAAATGTCCGATCAGGCCGAGACCGGCGAAAACCCAGCCGGTGCAAAAAGTGGCGGCGAGCGCGTCGTCATCAAGAAGTACGCCAACCGCCGGCTCTACAACACGGCCTCCAGTTCCTATGTGACGCTCGAGCACCTGTCCGACATGGTCAAGGAAGGCGTCGACTTCGTGGTCTATGACGCCAAGAGCGGCGAGGACATCACCCGCTCGGTCCTGACCCAGATCATCTTCGAGGAAGAGAACCGCGGCGGCGGCCAGAACCTGCTGCCCATCCAGTTCCTGCGCCAGCTGATCGGCTTCTACGGAAACCAGATGCAGGCCTTCGTGCCCAGCTATCTGGAGATGAGCCTGGAAAGCTTTTCCAAGCAGCAGGAGCGCTTCCGCACCCAGTTCGGGGCCATGGCGCCCAACGCCACCATGGGCGCGGCGGGCCTCAGCGCCTATGAGGATCAGATCCGTCAGAACATGGTCCTGTTCGACCGGGCCATGAAGATGTTCTCGCCCTTCGGCTTCCCGCAGGGCGGCGCGGCGGCGCCAGGCGGAGAACCCGCCAAGCCTGGAGAGGCCGCGCCGGCGGCTCCCGCCGAGGGCGAGGCGCTGGACGAGCTCAAGAAGCAGATGGCCGCCATGCAGGCCCAGCTGGAGAAGCTGGCGTCGAAGGGCTGATCCGGCCCCATCCTTTTTTTACCGGACCGGGCGTACGCTTGAGGGATGACCGGTCCGATCGACCCCACGCGCAAGTATGGAGAGCGCCGCCAGAGCGCCCGGCGCGCCGCGGACACGCCGCGCGCGGGCCAGGCCGGGGACGGCGGGACGAATCTGCCGGTCCTGATCGAAGCGCCGACGTCCGGTCCGGACGCAGCGGCCCCGCCGCCGCCGCCGAGACCGGAGGGCTATGCGACCTTCGCGGCCCACCTGTACGGCCAGTCCGGACAGAAACGTGGGCTTCGCGGCGGACAGCCCGTGCTGGACGCCGCCCGCTCGGCCTATCTGGAGACCGAGTACTCCGGTCCGGCCGACCGACGTCCCACCAAGGGCGTGCTCAAGAAGACCGAGATCTAGACGGCGAGGGCCGCCCGCCTCATGGCGAGCGCCGTTCAAGTCTGGCGAGTCTGGCCTGCAGGTCAGCGACCTGACGTTCCAGCGCCGCGATCCGGGCCAGAGGGTCGCCGCCGGGAACGGGCGTGGAGACCCCGGCCCTGTTGGCGATCTCGGCCGGCGTCTCCCCCAGCAGTTCGGCGAGGATCCCGACCTCGCGGGCCGACAACTCCCTCTGGTCCTTCCAGACAAGGGCGAGCTCGGCCTCGGTCATGCCGGCGGCGGCGGCCAGCACGGTGCGCGACAGGCCGCGCCCGGCGAGGCGGGCGGCGAACCAGTCCTGATCGAAGAAGAGGGCCATGACGCGTCCAGACTGGCGCCGGTCTTGCTTAACCAGTGGTGAATCCGAACCTGGAGTCTCCGCCGGTGTCCTTTTTCGTCCGCGCCTTCGATATCCTTGCCGTCGCCCTGCTGTTCACGGCCCTGACCTAGGCAGGATCAGCCGGCCTCGCCACCGGGGCCCAGGTCGATGTCGCGGCGGGCGGCGATGATGGTGACGATGAAGCCGGCGAGCACGTCGAGCAGGACCATCAGGGTCAGCAGGAAGAAGACCGAGGTCGCGAAGGCCGGGGCGAGCAGGAACTCGACCAGGCAGACGATGAACAGGATCATCGACAGCGAGTGGTTGATGATGGCGATGCGGCGGCTGGTCGTCGACTTCAGCAGCTCGACGAACAGCACCACCAGCGCGAAGGCCAGCAACAGGTCGCCCAGGCTGATTGGCCAGGGCGAGCCGGAGGTCATGGCGATGGTGAACAGCGGCTCGGTGAAGCGCTGGGTGGCGACGGTCGAGCCGAAGCCTCCGATCAGGGTGATGGCGACAAGGTTGTAGACCAGCACCGGCAAGGCCAGCAGCGGGAACGCGGCGAACATCGGCAAGGGCCTCCCCCGAAACCCGGATAATCCGGTCCGCAACGGTTAACCCCTTTCGCCCCCGGGGTGAAGCGGGCTCGCCTATGAGGCGGTAGAGGGGGGCGTTGCGCCGGTGTTCATCGCCGCTTCCTTCTCGGCAATGATGCGGTCGAGACGGCGAATCTGGCGCTTGCTGTAGAGTCCAAAGGATATCAGGCCGCCCGCGATCAGCGCGAACAACACTCCGACGGCAGGATCAAAATACCCCATCGCGTTCTCCTTCCGGAGAAAGATACAGCGCCGCGAAAGCGCAAACCAGCCCGAAGGCCGCTGACGCCAGATGGCCCGCCGAGAAGGCCTTCGTGCCGAGCACGGGGTCTGCGGCCGCAAGCCCGAGCGCACCATACGAGAAGGTCGTCAGCATCTGGACAGCCAACTTGATGCGCAGCGCGTAGCGAACGCGCGCCCGTCGATCAAACTCGGCAAAGACCATCGTCGTGCTCCCGCGATGCCGCAGGAACAAACAAAGAACAACCAAAAGTTGACGTCAAGCCTCGTCGACGCTTCCCGGCAGCCGCGAGCGGGACTGCAGCCAGAGCACGCCGAGCAGGTCGCTGACGCTGGCCTTGAGCCGGCCGAAGTTGGTGTACTTCGATACGCCGGTCTCGCGGTGACGGTGGTTCACCGGCTCGAAGGCGATCTCGTAACCTTCGCGGATCATCAGCGCCGGCAGATAGCGGTGGATGTGATCGAAGTAGGGCAGGCGCAGGAAGGCCTCGCGCCGGAAGGCCTTCAGGCCGCAGCCGGTGTCCAGCGCCCCGTCCTTCAGCAGCCAGCCGCGCACCCCGTTGCCGAACCGGCTGGCGAATCGCTTGGCGTTGCTGTCCTGGCGTTTGACCCGCTCGCCGCCGACCATGGACAGGGTCTGCGGCGCCGCCTTCAGCCGCTCGGCCAGGCGCGGGGCGTCGGCCGGATCGTTCTGGCCGTCGCCGTCCATGGTGACGATGATCGGCGCCCGGGCGGCCAGGATGCCGCTGCGAACAGAGCGGCTCTGGCCGGAATTCTTCTGGTGCGACAGCACGCGCAGCTGCGGGATCTCCGCCTTCAGCGCGGTCAGCAGCTCAAGGGTGTTGTCCCGGCTGGCGTCGTTGACGAAGACAATCTCGTAGTTGCGATCCCCGAAGGCCGCGGCGATCTCGCGGGCCAGGGCCGGCGCGGCGCCGCCCTCGTCGAACACCGGAACGACGACGGAGAAGTCGGGCGTGGCGGCGAGCGTCGGCGCGGCCGTCTTCGACGCGGGTGCGGCCTTCGCAGCCCTGGCGGGAGAGGCCTTGGCGGGCGCGGTCTTCGCGGCGGCCGGCTGGCGGCCCTTGGCCGGAGTCTTTTCGATCATGCCCTCTCATAGCCGAAAAGGCGGCGCACGTAAGGATCGTGCTATCAGGTGACGCATGACGCTCGAATCCCGCCTCGACCAGTGGAGCCGCGGCTGGCGCGGACCGCTCCTCGCCGCGCTGATCGCCATGATCGCCGGCCTTCCCGGCCTGCTGGCCGTTCCGCCGCTCGACCGCGACGAGTCGCGGTTCGCCCAGGCCACCTCGCAGATGCTCGAGACCGGCGACTACGTCTCGATCAACTATCAGGACCAGTCGCGCGACAAGAAGCCGGTGGGCATCCACTGGCTGCAGGCGATCAGCGTCGCGGCCCTGTCCGACGCCGCCGACCGCGAGATCTGGGCCTATCGAATTCCCTCGCTGCTGGGCGCGGCGCTGGCGGCGGCGGCCTGCGCATGGGGCGCGGCGGCCTTCTTCGGCCCCCGGGCCGGGTTGCTGGCCGGAGCGATGATGGGGGCCAGTTTCCTGCTCTCGACCGAGGCCTTCATCGCCAAGACCGATGCGGTGCTGGCCGGATCGACCACCCTGGCGCTTGCGGCGCTGGGGCGGCTCTACGGCGCGGCCCGGGGCGGCGAGCCTGCCGGCTGGCGAACGCGACTGCTGTTCTGGCTGGCCATCGGCGTCGCGGCCCTGGTCAAGGGCCCGGTCGGGCCGCTGGTCGCCCTGCTGGCCCTGCTGGCGCTGGGGGTCTGGGACTCGATCGAGGCCAAGGCCAACCGGTTCGGCTGGATGAAGGACCTGGGCTGGCGTTGGGGACCCTTGCTGGTCCTGGCCATATTCGGTCCCTGGGCCTGGGCGATCACGGTCGCCAGCGACGGGGCCTTCTGGGGCGCGGCCATCGGCGGCGACCTGGCCCCCAAGCTGGCCGGCGGACATGAGCGGCACGGCGGCATCTTCGGCTATCACCTGCTGCTGTCGCCGATGCTGCTGTTCCCGGCCGCCCTGCTGCTTCCGGCCGGGCTGATCCTGGGCTGGAAGGCGCGGGCCGAGCCTGGGGTGCGCTTCGCCCTCTGCTGGCTGATCCCGACCTGGCTGATGTTCGAGCTGCTCCCGACCAA
>JBIKTU010000163.1:0-5213 GCA_044347965.1 Caulobacter sp. | reverse complement strand
CTGGCCTCCTCGACCCTGACCGCCCGCTACGCCCGGATGTTCGGCGACGAGGTGCGATTCTCCGGGCGTGGCGGGAAGGCCAGGAGCGGCCTCTACAGCCTCGACGCGCGGGCCGAGAGCGAGGTCCTGACCATCGCCGCCAGGGGGGAAGCCGATATCGGCAAGCGCCTCACCGGCAAGGACGGTCTCGCCGTGACCCTGACCTCTCGGTCGCTGGATCGGCTGACATCCAACGCCGTGAAGGGGGCCGCCGAGTCGCGGGGGCGGCTGACGGGTAACCAGGCCTCGTGGGCCTACGTCGGCGCGCTGTCGGCGACCGGCTTCAACGCGGCCGGATACAGCCTCGCCCGGGTGCAGGGGCCGGTTCAGCTGGGCATGAAGGCCGGGGAGCTGACCGTCGAGTCGACGCTGACGGGCGATGGGGGCGCGGGGCAGGGTTATGTCGCCGCCCTGCTGGGCGCCCGGCCGAAGGCGCAGATCATCGCCGCCCGGCTGAAGGACGGCCGCCTGCTGTTGCGTCGCGTCCAGGCCACGGGCGCCGGCCTCAAGCTCGACGCGACCGGCGAGCGCACCCTGCTCGGCGGCCTGTCATTCAAGGGCGACGCGGAGATCGCCAACCTCCAGGCCGCCCGGATTGGCGCTGGAGGACGGGCCGCCGCGACCTGGTCGGCATCCCAGGGCGGTCGAGAAAAACCCTGGGTGTTCTCGGTCGATGCAAAGGGCGCCGGCTTCGCCACCGGCCTCACTGAACTCGACCGCCTGCTCGGCTCCGCGCCGAGATTGCAGGGCAAGGCGGAGTTTGGCCGGGGCGTGGTGTCGGTGGCCGAGGCGCGGCTTGCAGGCGCGCTGGGTTCGGTCCGCACCGCCGGGCAGATCGGTCCTGTCGGGGCTCTGAAACTCAAGCTGGACTGGAACGCCACCGGCCCGTTCCGCGCCGGGCCGGTCGAGATATCGGGCGAGGCGAAGGGGACCGGCGCCCTCACCGGGACGCTGTCGGCGCCCCGCGCCGACCTGATCGCCGATATCGCCGCCGTCGATCTGCCCCGACTTCCCCTGCGGGCCGCGCGTGTCGTGCTCAGTTTCGCCCGCAACGCCGGCGGGACCGACGGGGCTGTGACCGTGACCGCCGACAGCGAGTACGGGCCCGCCCGGGCCCGAACGGACTTCCGGTTCGCGGAGGGCGGGCTGGACCTGACCGGCCTTGACGCCGACGCTGGCGGGATCAAGGCGACAGGCGGTCTGGCGCTGCGCCGTGGCCGGCCATCGACGGCCAACCTCATCCTCGACATCGGGCCGGGCGTCATCCTGAGCGCCGGCCAGATAGCGGGCTCCGCCGTCCTGTCGGATGGTGGTCCTGACGGTCGGGCGACGCTCAACCTCGCGGTCCAGAACGCGACAGTCCGTGGCGCGGGCGGGCTGCATTTCGGTCGCGGCACGATCACCGCCGATGGGCCGCTGTCGCGGCTGCCGATAGCGGTCGACCTGCGCGGCGCGTACGGAGCCAATCGCTGGCGGTTCAAGGGCGATGGCGTCTACGCCGGGCAGGAGAACGCCACCGGACTGGCGCTGAACGGCGAAGGCCGTTTCGGCAGCGCTGATTTCAGGACAATCGAGACGGCGCGGCTCGGCTTCGGCGGAGGGCAGCGGTTCGCCGACGTGAAGCTGGAGATCGAGGGGGGGCGGGCCGACATTATCGCCCGCATGGATGGCGACGCCGCCGACATCGACGCGACCCTGACCAAGGTGTCGCTGGGCGCCCTGAACGAGGACCTGGCCGGGACGGTCGACGGCAAGATGGGGCTGCAGGGTCAGGGCGCGCGACTCAGCGGTTCGATGGACGTCACCCTGGAGGGCGCCCGTGCTCGCGGCGCCGGCCGAGCCGTGTCGGTCGACGGCCGGGTCAGGGCCACGCTCAACGACCAGGCCCTGTTCATCGAGGCGGTGGCCAGCAACGCCGGCGGTCTGCGCTCGAGCGCCAGGGTGACCCTTCCTGTCGTCGCCTCGGCGGCGCCGCTGAGGCTGGCCGTCGCCAATCGCCAGCCGATGAACGGGGTCTTCGCCGCCAACGGTGAGGTCAAGCCGCTGTGGGATCTGCTGGTCGGTGGCGAGCGCACCGTTTCGGGCGTGGTCGACATGAAGGGGACGATCGCGGGCTCCCTGGCCGATCCAAGATTGTCAGGCGCCGCCGAGCTCGCGAACGGCGCGTTCGAGGATGGCCAGATCGGCCTCAAGCTCGTCGATCTGTCGGTGCGGGCCGTGCTGGCGGACAACGCCATCGACGTCAGTCGCTTCTCGGCGACGGACGGACGCGGCGGGCGGATCAGCGGCGGCGATCGCGGGACGCTATCGGGCGGCGGGCGGATCAGCCTGTTGCGCGATGGCGTCAGCACGTTCCGGGTCGGCCTCAAGGGCTTCCAGCTAATCGAGAATGACGCGATCACGGCCACCGCCTCGGGCGAGGCGACGCTCAACCGGGACGCCGACGGCAAGGTGCAGGTGACCGGCGCCCTGACCATCGACCGCGCCTTGATCGCTGCTGATCCGCCCACGCCGTCCGGGGTCATCCCCATGGCGGTCATCGAACGCAACAAGCCCGGCGCCGCGGACGGCGACGTGGTCCCCGAGTTCCGTCGCGGCCTTGTCGTGGGACTGGATGTGACGCTCAAGTCCAGCCGCGGGATATTCATTGAAGGCCGGGGTCTGGGCGCCGAGATGTCGATCGACGCCCGGGTGAGCGGCACGACCGCCCGACCCGTCCTCGACGGCGTCGCCCGGATGGTGCGCGGTGAGTACGACTTCGCCGGCAAGCGCTTCGAGTTCGACACCCGCAGCGCCGTCTATCTGGCTTCGTCGCCGGACCGTATCCGGCTGGATCTGACCGCGACCCGCGAGGACCCGGCCCTGACCGCCGTGATCCGTGTTCGGGGCACCGCCTCGCGGCCGGAGATCACCCTGACCTCCAGCCCCTCCTTGCCGCAGGACGAGGTGTTGTCGCGGGTGCTGTTCGGGACATCGGCCGCACAGCTGTCGCCGCTGGAGGCCGCCCAGCTGGCCTCGGCCATCGCGGCATTGGCCGGCGGCGGCGGCTTTGACGTAATCGGCAACCTGAAGAACTTCACAGGCCTGGATCGCCTGGTGTTCGCGGGTGGTGGCGCGGGCGGAGCGATGACCGTGGCCGGCGGCAAATACCTGACCGACGACGTCTATCTGGAGATCATCGGCGGCGGCCGTGAGGGGCCGGCGGCCCAGGTGGAGTGGCGCGTGCGCCGCAACCTGTCGATCATCTCCAAGCTGGCCGGTGAAGACTCCAAGCTCTCCGTGCGCTGGCGCAGGGACGACTAACGAAGGGCTGGGGGGTTCACCTTCGATCACCCGTCCGCTAGGGAAGGAGTCTTCAGCGACTCCCGTCTTGCGCCATTCCGGCGGGTCGCTTCGGTTAGGCACGCGTCGACCTGGTCCGCGGCAATGGCGACATAGAGTTGGACGATCACACCGATGCGCCTGTCGCCGGAAGAGAAGGGCGTTCTGGACTCCGTCGTCGAACGCGGGTCGGCCATCGTCGAGCGCGCGGTGATCTGGAGCGACATAAACTCCGGCAGCCGCAACCTCGAGGGGCTGGAGACCGTGCGCGGCCTGTTGAAGGACGCCTTCGCGGTCCTGCCGACCGAACCGCGGGACATTGCGCTGCAGCCGTCCATCGAGATCGGAGCCGACGGTCGCGAGACAGAGCAGTCTCATCCGCCCTCGATGGCCGTGATCGTGCGGCCGGAAGCACCGGTTCAGGTCGTCCTGACCGGGCACTACGATACCGTCTATCCGGCCGGCAGCCGCTTCCAGACGGTTGGCAGGCGCGCCGACGGGGCCCTGCACGGCCCCGGGATAGCCGACATGAAGGGCGGTATCAGCGTCATCCTGGCGGCGCTGGAGGCCTTCGAGACTTCGGCCGATGCCGCCAACCTCGGCTATCGGGTGTTGATCTCGCCGGACGAGGAGATCGGGTCGCTGGCCTCCGGGCCGGTGCTCGCGGAGTTCGGGCGGATAGGTCACATCGGCCTGACCTATGAGCCGTCCATGCTGCCCGACGGCACCCTGGCCAGCGAGCGCAAGGGTTCCGGCAACTTCCACATTCGGGTGACCGGTCGCACGGCCCATGCCGGGCGCGCCTTCGACGAGGGCCGCAACGCCATCACCGCCGCCGCCCGCATCGCCGGGGCGCTGGACGGCCTGAACGGCCGCCGCGACGGTGTCACTGTCAACATCGCCAGGATCGACGGCGGCTCGCCGTTGAACGTGGTGCCCGACATCGCCGTTGTCCGATTCAACGTCCGCTTCCCCGACGCGCAGGCCGCCGCCTGGCTCGAAGCCGGCATCCAGGGGGCCATGAAGGCCGGGGAGGGCGATGGTCTGCTGGTCAGCCAGCACGGCGGCTTCACCCGTCCGGCCAAGCCGTTCAACGCCGCCCAGACCGAGCTGTTCGGCAAGGTGAAACAGGTCGGCGCCCTGCTGGGCCAGGACATCGCCTGGAAGCCGTCAGGCGGCGTTTGCGAGGGCAACAACCTGTTCGCGGCGGGCCTGCCGAACGTCGACACCCTTGGCGTGCGGGGTGGCGACATCCACAGCGAGAACGAGTTCGCCTGGCCCGACAGCTTCGCCGAGCGGGCCCAGCTGTCGGCCCTGATCCTGATGAAGCTGGCGTCGGGCGAGATCGACGCGCGCGGCATCCGCGCCCTGATGGAGTCCCGTTGATGCTGGTCGTGCGTCCCGCCGTCCCCGCCGATTACGACGCTTTGATGGACCTCGCCGTTCTGTCCGGGCGCGGCTTCACCAGCCTGCCCGAGGACGAGCCGACGCTGCGCTCGAGGCTGGAGCTTTCGAAGGCCAGTTTCGCGGGTGAGGTCGCCCCGCCCGAGGCCTGGTACACCCTGATGCTCGAGGACGCCGCGACCGGCGCCGTCGAAGGCGTCGCGGGAGTGAAGGCCAGCGTCGGCCTGAAGCGGCCGTTCTTCTCGTTCCGGGTCGTCACCCTGGCCCAGTCGTCCCCGACGCTGGAGATGCGGTTCGATCACCAGGCGCTGGTGCTGGTCAACGAATGCGCGGGCTGGTCCGAGGTCGGGTCGCTGTTCCTGCGCCCCGAGAAGCGCAAGGGCGGGGCCGGGCGGCTGCTGGCCCAGTCGCGCTACATGCTGATCGGCATCGAGCCGCAGCGTTTCGCC
>JBIKTU010000162.1:0-5242 GCA_044347965.1 Caulobacter sp. | reverse complement strand
GGCACGGTGGAGGTGCTCAAGACCGCGCCACGCTCCGAAATCGCCGCCTTCTACAACGCCTACTACCGTCCGGAGCGGGCGACGTTCGTGGCGGTCGGCGACTTCGATCTCGACGTCATGGAGGCCAGGATCAAGGCGACTTTCGCTGACTGGAGCAATCCGAACCCGGACGGCGCTGAGCCCGTGCTGGGCCCGGTCGCGAAGCGGGATCTCGAGACGATGATCGTGGTCGAGCCGGGGTCGTCGACGACATTGCAGATCGGCTGGACGTCGGCCGCGGACCTGTCGACGGACTCGCTGGCCAAGCGCCGCCGGCAATGGATCGAGCAACTGGGCTTCGCCGTCCTGAATCGCCGCCTGGAGGCTATCGCCCGCGGCGGAGAGGCGCCCTTCATCAGCGCCGGCGCCTTTTCCGGCAATCAGGTCAAGGCCGCCAAGGTCACGACCCTGGCGGTAACGGCGCGCCCGGGGGCCTGGAAGACGGCTCTGGCCGCCGTCGAACAGGAGCAGCGCCGCGCGGTGCTGTTCGGCGTGCGCCAGGACGAACTCGATAGGGAGATCGAGGAATACCGCCAGGCCCTCAAGTCCCGCGCCGCCGCGGCGGCCACGCGCCGGACACCGTCGCTCGCCAACGAACTGGTGGGCACGCTCACGGAGCGGGATGTGATCACCAGCCCGGCCCAGGACCTCGCCCTGTTCGAGACAGTTGTGAAGGATCTCAAGGCTTCCGCTGCGTCCGAAGCCCTCAAGGCGACCTTCGCCGGCGGCGGTCCTCTCGTCTTCGTTGCGACCCCCACGCCAATCGAGGGCGGGGAGCGCGCCGTCGCGCAGGCTTTCGAGGCGTCCCGTAAACTGGCCGTGGTCGCGCCGACAGCGCCGCGCCAGATGGCCTGGCCCTACGAGTCGTTCGGCGCGGTCGGCAAAGTGGCCGAGCAACGCGACATCACCGATCTGGATGCCGTCTTCGTCCGCTTCGAGAACGGCGTCCGCCTGACCGTCAAGCCGACGAAGTTCCGGGACGACCAGGTGCTGGTGAAGGTCCGGATCGGCGATGGGCTGCTGGCCCAACCGGGCGACCGTCAGTCGATGTACTGGGCCGGCTCGGCTCTCGTCGAAGGCGGACTGGCCAGGATCGCCGCCGAGGACATGGAGCGGGTGCTGGCGTCGCGTGTCTACAGCGCCCGGTTCGCCATCGAGGACGATGCCTATGTCCTGTCCGGCGGCACCCGCACCGATGACGTGTCGGTGCAGATGCAGGTCCTGGCGGCCTACGCCAGCGAGCCGGGCTGGCGGCCCGAAGCCTTCCAGCGCGCCCGCACCTACGCCGGCACCCTGTCGGAGCAATGGCAGGCGACCGGCAACGGTGTGTTCAGCCGCGACCTTCCCGGTCTGCTGCACAACGGGGATCGCCGCTGGACCTGGCCAACGGCGGAAGACATCACCGCCAGCCGTCCCGAGGACCTGAAGACCGCGCTTGAACGCTCTCTGACGAGTGGCTCGATCGAGGTCGTCGTGGTCGGCGACATCACCGTCGAGAAGGCCGTGGAGGCCGTCGCGGCTACGTTCGGCGCCCTGCCCCCGCGCCCGGATCAGCGCGCTACGCCGTCCGGTTCGGTCGGTTTCCCCGCGCCGGTTTCGACAGCTGTCGTCCTGACGCACAAGGGGCGGGCGGACCAGTCCGTGGCCTATATCGCCTGGCGGACGGACGACTTCTACGCGGATGTGCAACAGGCGAGGAACACCGCCCTGCTCGGCGATGTCATCGACCTGCGACTGACCGAGGAGCTTCGGGAGAACCAGGGCGCGACCTACTCTCCGTCGGTCGGCTGGACCGCCAGCGACGTCTGGACCGGCTGGGGCTATCTTTCGGCCAGGGTGGAGATCCCGCCGGCCCTGATCGACGGCTTCTACCGCGATGTGAACAGGATCGCCGCAGACCTGCGTGACAGGCCGCCGACAGACGACGAGATGGACAGGGCGCGCAAGCCCCGCCTGGAGCGGCTGATCAAGTCACGGGAAACCAACGATTACTGGCTGGAGGAACTGGCGGGCGCCCAGACCGATCCGCGCAGGCTGGCGGCGACACGGTCGGTGCTGGCCGGCTACGAGCGGATCACGCCTCAGGATATCCAGGCCGCGGCGCGGCGCTATCTGACCGCCGACCGGGCCTGGATGCTGGTTGTCCGGCCAGAGGGCGGGCCGGGCCAGGGAGCGACCCGATGAGCGGAGCCGCCCGACCCTTGGCCGGCCTCGTCACGGCCGTAGTGATCGCCGCCGGCGCGGCGGCGCCGGCGCATGCGCAGGAGGCTCCGGATCGCGAGCTGCGCATGCTCGGGCGCTGCGCCCTGGCGACCAGCGTCTACCGCTCGCTGATGCCGCCCGCACCGACGCCGATGACGGTCACCGACGCGGACAAGGCCCTCTATCAGCGGATGAAGCTCGTCGATCCGTTGCTGAGGGCCCGCGCCGACACCGTGGCGGCGTCCATTGATCCGGCCGTCAGCGCCGCCATCGGCGAGGAACTCAGGGCCCAGTACCGCGCCCAGATGGCCCCGCCGGACGGGCCCCGCAAGACCCCGCGCGAGGCGCTGGATCTCTACGCGCCGATCCTGGAAGCCTGCATCGTCCGCGCCGACATGCTGCCGAAGCAGTAGCCTAGTAGACGACCCCACCGACGCCGCCGTCGAGGCTCATGCTGAAGCTCGACGCCGTCGACTCGGTGACCACTTCTTCGCGATAGGCGGTGTACCGCTCGAACGTCACGATGGTCAGCACCTTCATGCCCGCGCCGAACCGGCGGAGCAGGCTGCGCTCGTTGCACTCCCGCGCCGGAGCCTGCGGGCGACAGGCCAGCTGGCCGCCCTCGGCGCCGGCGCCGCGGGTCCGATACAGCGCCTCGCCCTTGGCGCAGATCATCGTCTGACCGCCGTCGAACGAGATGCGCTCGGCGAACTCGGCGATGGTGATCTGCATCCGCGTGCCCGCGATGCAGCGATAGAGCTCGCCCTCGTAACCGTCGTGGATGTCGCGGTCGGGGAACAGCTGGGCGGCGGGGTGGGGTACGTCGCGGTCGTCCAGGCAGAAGGCCCGGATGACGACCCGGCGGGTCTTGGCGCGGGTGGCCTCGTAGGCGACCTGGCGGGTGCGGCGCAGGCCCTGGACGTCCAGCCCCTGGATCACGCCCGTCGCGCTGGGCGGCGCATAGTAGCCGCCTCCGCCGCCACCGCCGCCATAGTAGGCGGCTGCGCCCGAGCCGGCGCCGCTGACCGCGACAGCCACGGCGCTGCTGTTGACGATGACATTGGTGCGGTTGCCGCCTGTGCAGCAGCCCGGCGGGCTTGGCGGCCGGGGCGGCGGAGCGGGCGGTGTGCAGCAGGGCGGCGGGGCCGGCGGCGTGCAGCAGGGCGGCGGCGGCGGCGGAGCGCAGCACTGCGCCGCGGCCTCCTGGCCGGGCATCGCCGAGGAGGCGAGCCAGAACACCGCGCCGCCGGCCAGTCCGAGCCACCAGTTTCGAGGCGCCATGATCCAAATCCTCAACAAAATCCGCGCTCACCCGCATGCAAGAAGCACGCCGAGGCGGGCGCCTGCGTCCCGAAAGGGGACAATGCGGACCTGGCCCGAACCTTCCCTGCAACCCCCATGCGACCATCGGGGGTCGCGACACGGAGGGCGGGACCATGGTCCATCCCAACACGGAACGATTGACGGAGTATTGGCGGTCGCGCCGGGGAGCGGCCGGGCTGCCCGCCCGCGCCGATATTGACCCGATGGCGTTCCACCAGCTTCTGCCCCAGACCTTTATCGTCGGACGGACGGCCCAGGGCCAGTATCCCTTGCGCCTGGTCGGCGGAATGATCGCCGACCTGCACCAGAGCGACCTGCGCGGACGCTGCCTGCTGGAGCTCTGGCGGACAAGCGATCGCTGGCAGCTGAAGTCGGCGCTGGAGTTCGCCCGCCGCCGTCCCGAGCCCGTGGTGGTCAACGCTGACGTCCTGGCCGACGGGGCGCCGCGACTTGCCCTCGAGATCCTCATCGCCCCCCTGGCCGGCCCGACCGGCGAAGTCGACCGGTTCCTGGGCCACATGCAGCCGGCTGCGCCGCTGATGCGCCTGCTCGGCCGCCCGGCCCGGGCCCTGGCCATCGCCGCCATCGCCCGCTCCGACGACGGCGCCGAGGCCCCCTCGCTGAAGCTGGCCGCGGTCAACGGCCGCCGGATCGCCTGACGTTTCCGCGGGACGCTCGGGCGGCCGCTGAAATGTCTCCGGTGTCTCGACCCGCTGATCGCCGCCTCTCAGGTCACGGCTGGTTCGTCCGCGACAAGGGGATGAATGCCAGACCAAGGGGCGGACCCCTGCGCGCGGCGCCCATCGCGCCTGGCCCGGCATCGCGACGCCAACGCCTTGCGGCGCTTGCCCTGACGGCGATCCGGCGATGGGGTCCAGGCCCTGCATTCGAGCAGTATGGCGCCGGCGGAGTCGGCGGGGATAAACGGCGCGCGCATCGCCGAGGCCAATGTCCCGCAAAGGGACCGAATGTCTGGCCTTGTCTCCAGAGTACATGTCTCCAGAGTCTCGCATTTCGGGGACAAGGCTGCCCCTGCTTACGCGTCATGGCCCGACTTGTTCGGGCCACCCAAGCGTGATGACTCTGGCCATTCTTCCGCAGCGCCATGGGCCATCCGGAAACCGGCCGCGTTCATGGGTGGCCCGAACAAGTCGGGCCAAGACGGGGTTGGTGGGTTAAGACGCCAGGCCCCCTACCCGCTCGCCGCGTCCAGTCGCGCCATCTGGCCGGCGTCCAGCGTCAGCCGGGCCGCGCCCATCAGCTCCTCGAGCTGATCGAGACTTGTGGCGCTGGCGATCGGCGCCGCCACGGCGGGGCGCGCCATCACCCAGGCCAGCGCGACCTGGGCCGGGGTGGCGCCCAGCTCGGCGGACACCGCATCCAGCGCCGCCAGCACCGCCTGGCCGCGTTCGCTCTCAAGATGCTTCCTGGCCCCCGCCCCGCGCGGACTCTTGCCGAGGTCGGCGGCTGACCGGTACTTGCCGGTCAGGAAGCCGCTGGCCAGGCCGTAGTAGCTGATGATCGCCACGTCCTGGTCGACGCAGAGCTGCTGCAGCGGCCCCTCGATGGCCCGGTCCACCAGATTGTAGGCCGGCTGCAGCGTATCGTAGCGCGGCAGGCCCTGGTCGGCGGCGATCTTCAGCGCCGACCCCAGTCGCCCGGCGTCGAAGTTGCTGGC
>JBIKTU010000219.1:0-4375 GCA_044347965.1 Caulobacter sp. | reverse complement strand
TCCCAAGCGGGCCGGCGGCGCCTTCAAGCCCGGCGGCGCCTTCAAGTCCGAAGGCGGCCCCAGGAAGCCCTTCAAGGGCAAGCCGCGGAGCTAGGGTGACTGCTGGAGGGTGACGTAGAGCTCGCTCTCGATCACCCACTGGCCGGTGACCTTCCGCCAGACGGCGAGATAGGTCCCGGCCATGGTGGTCTCGCCGCCGGCCCCGCGCCACAGCGCGGTCCAGCGACCGGACTCGGCGGCCCGGGCCCCGGCCTGGTCGATCTCCACCTCGCCCGAAGTCCGCACATAATGGACGAAGGCCGGGTCGGCGAACTGGCCGGCGAAGGCCTGGACGATGGCCGCAGCGCCGACGATCAGGCTGCCGTCGCCGGTGACCATGGTCGAGTCGGCGAACAGGAACGGGGCCAGCCGCGCCGCATCATGGGCGGCGATCAGCCGGTTGGTC
Source organism: Caulobacter sp. (assembly GCA_044347965.1). Lineage (GTDB taxonomy): Bacteria > Pseudomonadota > Alphaproteobacteria > Caulobacterales > Caulobacteraceae > Caulobacter. The sequence continues at coordinate 3,930 of JBIKTU010000219.1, read as the reverse complement.
AGCTTGCGGCGGGCGCGGATGGCGTCCGCGGGCGCGGTCATGCCGTCTCCGTCGCCGCCTCGGCCATGTCCAGCGCGGCCTCTATGGCCCCGAACAGGGCCGCCGCGTCGATCGGCTTGGCGACATGCAGGTCCATGCCGCAGGCCAGCAGGTCGTTGACCTGGTGGGTCATGGCGTTGGCGGTCAGGGCGATGACCGGGGTGCGGCGGCGACCGGTCGCCGCTTCCTCAGCCCGGATCGCGCGCACGGCCCCGACCCCGTCCAGCACCGGCATGTGGACGTCCATCAGGATGAGGTCCCAGTCCCGCGTCCGCCAGGCCGCCACCGCCTCCGCGCCGTCCTCGACGATCGTCGGCGCGACCCCGATCTGGGCCAGCAGCGCCTCCAGGACGATCCGGTTGACGCGGTTATCCTCCGCCGCCAGGACCTTGAGCGTCTCGCGCCCGGCGGGCTCCACGGGCAGGGCGGTTGCGACGGGCGCCACGTCGCCGACCCGCGTCAGCGGCATGCGGGCGCTGAAGGTCGCGCCCTTGCCGGGCTCGCTGGCGGCTGTCAGGTCACCCCGCATCAGTCGGCAGAGGTCCCGCGAAATGGCCAGCCCAAGTCCGGTGCCGCCATGCCGGCGGGTGGTCGAGGCGTCCAGCTGGCTGAACTTGCCGAACAGCCGGTCGATCTGGTCGGCGGGCAGGCCCGGACCAGTGTCGATGACCGCCACGCGCAAGGCCTCCGACACGGTCTCGACGCGAAGGGTGACCGACCCCCGCTCCGTGAACTTGACCGCGTTCGACAGCAGGTTGGCGACCACCTGCCGCACCCGGGCGGCGTCGCCCAGGTACAGGCCCTCGGCCCCGGGGGCGACTTCCACGGCGAAGGCAAGGCCCTTCTCATCCGCCAGCGGTTCGAACGCTGCGGCCGTGGCGCGCAGGCAGCCGCCGAGATCGAAGGGACGAATCTCCAGCTCCATCCTGCCGGCCTCGATCTTGGAGAAGTCGAGCACGTCGTTGAGGATGGTCGTGAGCGACGCGCCGGCGTCGCGGATGATGCCGAGACGTTCGCGCTGGCGATCGCTCAGCCCGTCGGCGGCCATGGCCTGGGCCATTCCCAGTATGCCGTTGAGCGGTGTGCGGATCTCGTGGCTCATGGTCGCCAGGAAGACGCTCTTGGCGGCGTTGGCGGCCTCGGCGGCGGCCACGGCTTCCTGGAGGCTCCGGTCTTCCTGTCGACGGTGCAGCGCGAACAACAGGATGCAACCGAAGAAGCCAAGGACCGCGACCGTCGCGAAGACGACGTTCAGGACGGGTTCGGCATCCGCCCGCGCCGCGAGGATAAAGGCGGCGGCGGCGGCGAGGGCGATCATCGAGCTCATGCCGATCCGGCGCGAGATCACGAACTCGGACGTGCTGCTCAGGGCGATTGCGCCGATCATGGCCGCCGCGCCGATCAGGGCGGTCTGATGCTCCGCCAGGGTCGCGAGACCGAACGGCATGACACAATAGGCGGACGCGTAGAGGAAGGTGCTGATCGCGACCAGGCCTTCATACCCCTGACCCGGCTCCGGTCGGGTCTGGACGAAGGCGCAGAAGGCGCGATCGGCGGCGGCCATCGCCAAGATGACGCCGAGCCATGTCGCGGCAAAGGGCCATCCCAGCCAGACCCAGCCCCCCATGGCCGCGATCACGGTCAGGCCCTGAACGGGCCAGAACTCGCGCCGGCGAAGCGCGAAGACGTCTGTCCAGCGCCTTGTTGGTCGTATTGCGGTCAGCGGTCCACGCTCCCCTGCTTATGCAGAGCGTGAAAGAGAGCGCCTAACCCGAGATTAAGCCAGAGGGATAAAGATGCGCCGCCTCATTTGCTGACCAGCCCCCGAGCGGCCGGGCGCAGCGATTCTACCGGCGCTTGGCTTCCCGTTTGGCGCGGGCTTCCGCCTTGGCCTCCGCCTTGCGAGCCTTGCGCTCCTCGCGCTTGAGGGCCAGCTGGGCTTCCTCGTTGTTGAGCAGGGCGAGCCGGGCTTCTTCCGCGGCCTTTGCGGCAGCGACGCGCTCCGCCTCGGCCTTGGCGGCGGCGGCGAGCCGGGCCTCCTCCTTGGCTTCCTCGCGCGCCTTGCGCAGGGCTTCGCGTTCGGCGGCCTGACGCTCTTCGCGGGTGACGAAGGTGGAGGCGGTGACGGTGGGCTTGGGTTTGAACTTGGCCAGCAGGGCCTTCTTGGCTTCGGCCGCCGCCTTCTGGCGTTCAGCAAAGCCCGTGCGCAACGGGTCTTTCATCGAGTCTTTCAGCAAGTCGGAGAAGGCCGCTTAAGACCGAAAAATCCGCCGCAATGCAACCCCCGGCTGGCTTTGGAATCATGAATTGATCTCCTCCGGAGCCGTCGGCGCGCGCCCTTCGCTCCGTCTACCGCGGTGTCAGCGCCAGCTCCATCCAAAGGTCGCAGCGACTGTAGTCGGTTTCGCGGGGCGGGATGTCGGCGAATCCCGCGGCCCGGTACAGGCCGATCGCCGGGCCCAGGCTAGCGTTCGTTTCCAGGTAGAGACGCGGCGCGCCGTTCGCCCTGGCCCGGTCGATACAGGCCTGCATCAGCAGCCGACCCAGCCCGGTCCCCCGCGCGGCCTCGGCGACGGTCATCTTCACGACCTCGAAGCCCCCGTCGTCCATGGCCTTCAGGCCCACGCAGCCCACCGGTTCGCCGGCGTCCGTCTCGGCCATGAAGATGTGCCCCCCCGACGCCAGAACCTTCCCGACAGGATCGCCGAGCACCGCCTCGTCCGCCGGTTCGAGGGCGAAATGCCGGCTGATCCAGGCTTCGTTCAGCGCCCTCCAGGCGGCCGCATGACGGGGTTCGAATTCAACGATGCGCATGGCATGACTGTGCAAAGCGCGGCCGTCTCGCGCAAGGAGATCCGAGCCTTGGTCCACCCCGTCTACGCCGATCTGCCGACGACGATCTTCGAGGTCATGAGCGGGCTCGCCCGCGAGACCGGGGCGATCAACCTGGGTCAGGGCTTTCCCGAGGAGCCGGGGCCCGAAGCGCTTCGCCGCCGCGCGGCGGTGGAGTCGGTCGAGGGCTACAACCAGTACCCGCCCATGCGAGGGCTGCCGGAGCTGCGCCAGGCGGTGGCCGAGCATTATGCCGTCTGGCAGGGATTGGACCTGTCGGCGGAAGAGATCACCGTCACCTCAGGCGCGACGGAGGCGCTGGCGGCGGCTTTCCTGAGCCTGATCTCGCCGGGGGACGAGGTCGTGCTGTTCCAGCCGCTGTACGACTCCTACCTGCCGATGGTTCGCCGGGCGGGCGGGGCGCCGAGACTGGCCCGTCTGGACCCGCCGAACTTCAGGATCACCCGCGAGATGCTCGACGGCGTCTTCTCGCCGAAAACCCGCCTGGTGGTTCTGAACAACCCGGTCAATCCGGCGGCGGTGATCTTCAGCGATGAAGAACTGGCCCTGCTGGCCGAGTACTGCGTCCGATACGACGCCATCGCCGTCTGCGACGAGGTCTGGGAGCAGATCGTCTTCGACGGCCGTCGCTTCCGCTCGATGATGAGCTTCCCCGGCATGCGGGAGCGGACCGTGAAGATCGGCTCGGCCGGCAAGATGTTCGCCATGACCGGCTGGAAGGTCGGCTTCCTGTGCGCCGCACCCGCGCTGACAAAGGTTCTGGCGGGCGCGCACCAGTTCCTGACCTTCACCACGGCCCCGAACCTGCAGGCGGCCTACGCCTGGGGGCTGGGCAACTGCGCCGACTGGTTCGAGTCCATGCCGGCGGATCTGCAGCGCTCCCGCGACCGGATGACCCGCGGGCTGGAGGCCGCCGGGTTCAAGGTCCTGCCGGCCAGCGGCAGCTACTTCCTGCTGGTCGATCTGGCCGCCTCGGGCATCGCCGAGGACGACCGCGCCTTCTGCCTGCGGGCGGTGAAGGACCACGGCGTCGCCGCC
>JBIKTU010000161.1:0-5291 GCA_044347965.1 Caulobacter sp. | reverse complement strand
GGTTCTCAGGGCGCCGAAACCACGCTAACCGGCCCGCATGTCCCTCGCCGTCACCCTCGTCGCCGCCGACCCATCCACCCTTCCGGCCGCCATCGAGGTCGCCGAAATCGCGCTGGCTCGCATGGGCCTGGCGACCGGCGCGCCCGACCTGCTCGGTCCCGTCGCCGCCGATCTCACCGTCGAGACGGACCTGCGCGGGCTGGTCCGCGAGCGGCTCGAGGCGGCGCTGGCCGGCCGGGCCACGGACGTCTGCGTCCAGCCGTCGGAAGGCCGCCGCAAGCGGCTTCTGATCGCCGACATGGACTCCACCATCATCGGCTGCGAGTGCATCGACGAACTGGCCGACTTCGCCGGGGTCAAGGACCAGGTGGCCGAGATCACCGAGCGCGCCATGCGCGGCGAGCTGGCCTTCGAGGGCGCCCTGCGCGAGCGGGTGGCCATGCTCAAGGGTCTGGGTCTCGACAAGCTGCAGACCTGTTTCGATGATCGCGTAAGGCTCAATCCCGGCGCGCGGACGCTGGTGCGGACCATGGCGGCGCATGGCGCGCGTTGCGTGCTGGTCAGCGGCGGCTTCACCTTCTTCACCAGCCGGGTGATGACGGCGGCGGGCTTCCACGCCAACCGGGCCAACACCCTGGGTGACGATGGCGCGGTTCTCACCGGCCTTGTCGGCGAGCCGATCCTGGGGCGAGAGGCCAAACTTACGGCGTTGCGCGAGGAGACGACGGCGCTGGACCTGACGCCCGCCGAGGCGCTGGCCGTGGGCGACGGCGCCAACGACCTGGCGATGATCGAGGTCGCGGGCCTGGGCGTCGCCTACCGCGCCAAGCCGGTGGTGGCCGAAAAGGCCCATGCGAAGGTGGACCACGCCGATCTGACGGCGCTGCTGTATTTCCAGGGCTATCGCGCGGAAGACTTCGCCTAGGGGACTGAATACGTCGTCCCCGCAGGGGGACGTTGTTTCCTGTCCCCGACACTTGCGAGGGACAGGGACAGCTACCGATGTCCCTGAAGGGACACCGGAAGCTGTCCCCAACCTTACTGCCCCGTCGGGCCCTTGCTGAAGTAGCGGAAGAAGGCGCTGTCGGGGGACAGGACCAGGGTCGTGTCCTGGCCGAGCGACGCGTCATAGGCCTGAAGCGAGCGGTAGTAGGCGGCGAAGGACGGGTCCTGGCCGAAGCTGGCGGCGAAGAGACGCGACCGCTCGGCGTCAGCCTGACCGCGAATGGTCTCGGCTTCCTGCGTGGCCGTGGCGATGATCTCCAGGCGCTTCTGCTCGCCCTCGGCCCGGATCCGCGCGGCCTCCTGCTGGCGAGCGGTCTTCATGCGGTCGAAGACGGCTTCCTGGTTGGCTTCCGGCAGGTCGGCGCTGCGGATTCGCACATCGATCACCTGCAGGCCCAGCCGCGATCGGGTGGTGCGGTCCGACAGGTTCTCGCGCACCTGCCGCGTCAGGGCGGCGCGCCGGCGCGAGATGATGTCCTCCGAACTGGCCGAGCCGAGCACCTGGCGCAGCGAGGCGTTGATCACCGAGTTCAGCCGATCCTTGGCCACCCGGTCATCGCCCAGGCCGGTGTAGAAGCGGACAGGGTCGTCAATGCGGTAGCGCACGAAGGCGTCCACCATCAGCCGCTCCTGGTTTGCGGTCAGGATCTCCTGGCGGTTCACCTGGATGGCCTGGTTGCGCTTGTCGAACGGCAGCTGGGTCTCGAGGAACGGAACCTTGATCTTCAGGCCGGGGCCGTCGTCGGGGGTGGCGTTTACCGTGCGGACCACCTCGCCGAGGCGGATGACCAGCGCCTGGTGCGTCTGGTCGACGACATAGAAGGTCTGGCTGAGGACGATCAGGGCGACGGCGGCGATGATGCCCAGGAAGGTGAGGCGTTGATTGGTCATTGGGTCCCTCCCGAGACGCGCTGGGGCAGGGCCGGGGTCGCCGTCGCACTGCTCGGCTGCGGCGCCGGGCGCGGCCGGAAGACGTCCGGCGGCAGGATGATCGGGGCGCTGGCCCCCTTGTTGTCGATGATGACCTTGTTGGTCTTGGTCAGCACCCGCTCCATGGTTTCGATGTAGAGGCGGTCGCGGGTCACGCCCGGAGCCAGCCTGTACTGCGCATAGACCTGGTTGAAGCGGGCCGCCTCACCGGCGGCTTCACGCACGACCTGGGACTGGTAGCCCTTCGCCTGCTGAATGACCTCGGCGGCCGTACCGCGCGCCTGGTTGGCGCGGGATTCGGCGTTCTGGCTGGCGTTGTTCACGTCGCGGAAGGCGTCGACGACCTCCTTGGGCGGACCGGCGTCGCTGATCTGCACACCGTCGATGATGATGCCGGCGCCATAGCCGTCGAGGATGCGCTGCATCAGCGCCGCGACCTCGATCTGGATCTGGCCGCGGCTGCGGCTGATGATGGCGTCCAGCTCGCTGCGGCCGATCACCTCGCGCATGGCGCTTTCAGCCACGGCCGACAGCGTGGCGTCCGGATCAGAGATGTTGAACAGGTAGCGGCCGGGGTTGGACACCCGCCAGGTCACCGAGAAGCTCAGGTCGACGATGTTCTCGTCGCCGGTCAGCATCAGGGTGTCGCCTCCGTCGCCGGTGCCGCCGCCGATGCTTCTGGTCTGCAGGGTCGTGACGTCCAGCTTCCGGGACTGTTCGATCAGCGGCAGGTGGTAACCGATGCCGGGCCCGTAGCTGCGGGTCCAGGCCCCGAAGGTGGTCACCACGGCTTCTTCCCGAGGGCCGACCACGATGATGCCGGCCAGAACATAGAGCGCCGCCACGGCGCCGCCGGCCAGCGGCGCGAGCTTGCGCAGCGGGATCTGGCTTCCGCTCCCGTCGCCGCCACCGGCGCCGCCGCGCATCAGGCCGGCGATGAACGCCTCGATGCGGCGCTGTATGTCGCCCAGGTCAGGCGGCGTTCCGCCCGGTCCGCGACCGGGGCCTCGACCGGGGCCGGGGCCGGGGCCGCCAGGGCCTCCGGGCCCACGTCCGCCGGACTCCGGCCGTTGAGGTTCTTCCTTGCCGCCGGGAGGCGGGGGCGAGCCCCAGGGTCCGGGGTTGGCGTTGTCATTCCAGGGCATCTGTGTTGCGTCGCTTTTCCGTCGTGTGTCGGCGGGCTTGCAAGCCGGCGCGGTCATGCGGATATGTGACGCCCCGCCGCTCAAGGCAAGACGAACCACATGACAACCTTTCATACTTCAGCTGATCGCGACGCCGCCCTGCGCGCGCTGGACGCCGTCATTGACCCACGAACGGGGCAGGGCCTCGCCACGGCCGGCCTGGTGCAGGGTCTGGTGATCCGCGAGGGGCGGGCCGGATTCATGCTCGAGGTCCCCGCCGCCGACGCGGCGACCTATGCCCCTGTCCGCGCGGCGGCCGAGGCGGTGCTGGGCGGACTGCCGGGCGTTGAACGGGCGCAGGTGGTCCTGACCGCGTCGGCGCCGGAAGGCGTCACGCGGCAGCGCAAGGGCGCTCGCGTCTCGGAAGATCCGAAGGCCGCGCTCAAGCCACGCAAGGAAGTCACCCGTCCGGCCCATGTGAAACGGGTCATCGCCGTGGCCAGTGGCAAGGGCGGGGTCGGCAAGTCCACCGTCTCGGTCAATCTGGCCTGCGCTTTCGCGGGCCTGGGCCTGCGCGTGGGGCTGCTGGACGCCGACGTCTACGGCCCCTCCGCGCCCCGGATGATGGGCGTCGACGGCGAGCCGGTGTTCGTCGACGGCAAGCTTCAGCCGCTGATGGCCCACGGCGTCACGGTCATGTCGATCGGCTTCCTGGTCGACGAGGGCTCGCCGATGATCTGGCGCGGGCCGATGGCCTCGTCCGCCGTGCGCCAGATGGTCAACGACGTGCGCTGGGGTACGGAGGACGCGCCACTCGATCTGCTGGTCATCGACATGCCGCCGGGCACGGGCGACATCCACCTGACCCTGATGGAGAACTTCGCGGTCGACGGCGTGGTCATCGTCTCGACGCCGCAGGAGATTGCGCTGATCGACGCCCGCCGGGCCGCGGCCATGTTCCGCAAGACCGGGGCGACCATCCTGGGCGTCATCGAGAACATGGCCTACTTCGCCGATCCCGCGACCGGCCGGCCGATCCCGATCTTCGGGACCGGCGGCGCGAAGGCCGAGGCGGCCAATCTGGGTGTACCGGTGCTGGCCGAGATCCCCATCGAGATCGCCCTGCGCCAGTCCGGCGACGACGGCCGCCCGCTGACAGCCAGCGACAGCGCCGGGGCCGCCGCCGACGCCTTCAGGGCGGCGGCGAAGCGGCTTCTCTAACCCGCCGCTGTGCCCTGCGCCGCCAGAGCCTCGGCGTCCCGCGTCGCCAGGGCGCCGCGGATTTCGTCGTGCTCGGCGCGGCCCAGCGCGTAGCCCCTGATCGCCCAGGCGGCCAGCAGCACCAGCGTCACCGGCGGCACGGTATAGAGCAGCAGCAGGCCCATCAGCGCCTCGGGCGTATTGGTTGCATCCGGCGCGGCGCTGAAGCCGAACGCCGCCAGCAGCGGCAGCGCGATGGCCACGGCCAGGGCCGAGCCGATCTTCGCCGTGCTGGTGACCAGCGAGTAGAGGATGCCGATCCGGTCCTTGCCGGTCTCCAGCCGAACCTGGTCGCCGACGTCGGCGACCATGGCCCGCACCAGGAAGGCGAAGGCCGACAGGATGCCGCCGGCCACGAACATGCCCGGGGCCAGGAGCCAGAAGGACTTCGACGGCAGCAACGGCAGGACCGCCTGGCAGACGGCGTACAGCACGGCCGCCAGGATCAGCGATCTGTGCTTGCCAAGCTTCATCGCGCTCCAGGCCCAGATCGGCGCACCGAACAGACCGGCCAGCGAGAACAGGATCAGCATGATGAAGGCCTCGGCCTCGGTATAGCCGCGCGCCTGCTTCATGAAGAACAGGTACAGCGGGGAGGTGATAGCCGGACCGACCGTGAACAGCAGGTCGGCGAGCAGAAGCCTGCGCATCGCGGGGTGGGCGATGAGCCTGGGGAAATCCTTGAGCGAGGCACGGTCGGCGTGGAGTGACGGCCGGATCGTCTCCGGCGTGGCGATGGTGACGATCAGGGTGGTGATCGGCACGGTCAGCAGGATGATCCAGCCCATCAACTGGATGGCCTCGGCTCCTTCCTTGCCCATCAGGATCGGCAGCAGCAGGGCCAGTACGCCGCCCAGCACCCCGGTCACGGCCCCGAAGGCGTAGACCTTGGACCGCTCGTCATAGTCGTCGGTCAGGACCGCGCCCCAGGCGACCTGGGACAGCACCAGCATCGAAAAGCCGATGTACATC
>JBIKTU010000159.1:0-5300 GCA_044347965.1 Caulobacter sp. | reverse complement strand
GCTCGCGATCGTCGCGGGGGACGGTACGGCCCGCACAGGCGCCGAGATGGCCGGACCTGACGGCCCGCTGGTCGCGCCACTGCCGGGCGGAACCATGAACATGCTTCCCGGCGCGCTATATGGGGCGAGGGACTGGAGGACGGCCCTTGCCGACATCCTGGCCGACGGCGTCGTCAAGCCGGTCGCCGGCGGCGAGATCGAAGGCCGCCGCTTCTATGTGGCGGCCATCCTGGGATCGCCGGCCCTTTGGGCGCGCGCCCGTGAGTCGGCCCGCAAGGGCAGGCTCATGTTCGCGATCGCGCGCGCGCAGCGGGCCTTGCGAAGCGCCTTCTCCGGTCGGCTTCGCTTCTCTCTGGACGGGGGCGAAAGACGCAAGACAGGCGCGCTGTTGCTGATGACGCCGCTGGTTTCGAGCGCCCTGAACGAAACCGATGGATGCCTTGAGGCTGCGGCGCTGGATCCGTCGAACGCCCTGGAGGTTTTCCGGCTGGGATTCTATGCCGCACAGGGCAACTGGCGTGCCGATCCCGCCGTCGACGCGGGGCGCTGCCGGCGCGGCCGCGCCTGGGCCGCGGGCCGGATTCCAGCTGTTCTGGATGGCGAGCCGACCAGGCTCCGGGTGGTTGCCGATTTTCGCTTCCTGCCTGTCGCGTTCCGGGCGCTTGTCCCGGCGCCGCCGCTGGAGCCCGGCGCATGACCGTCCGCCGCCTCGCCCATCTCTCCGACATTCACTTTGGCGGTGAGCATGTCGATGCCGTCGCCGGCGCCAAGGCCTGGATCGCCGAGCACCGGCCGGACCTGACCGTGATCACCGGCGACGTCACCCGAAAGGGTTCCTCCGCTGAGTTCGACGCGGCGCGGAAGTGGATCGACGGCCTCGCCTCCGAAGTCCTGATCGTGCCAGGCAACCATGACACGCCCTACTACAGCCTGGCGCAGCGGCTGCTTCAGCCTTGGAAGCGCTACGAGGCCTACTTCGGCGCCCTGCAGGACACAGCGGTCCAGCGGGCCGGTGTTGCGATCGCGCCGGTGAACACCGCCCGCGGGGCCCAGCTGCGGGCCAACTGGTCCAAGGGCGCCATCAGCCAGGGGCAGGCCCGGCGGGCGGTACGGTCGCTGTCCCGCGCCCGGCCCGGCTCCCTCAAGATTGTCGCCTGCCATCATCCCCTTGTGGAGATGATCGGCGGACCGATGAGCGGCCGCGTTCACGGAGGCCGGCAGGCCGCAGAGACCTTCTCGCAAGGCGAGGTCGACCTCGTGCTGACCGGGCACGTCCATGCGCCGTTCGCCCTGCCCTATCCCGGCGGCGACGGCCGCACCTGGGCGGTTGGCGCCAGCACCCTGTCCATTCGCGAGCGCGGGGTCCCGATCGGCTTCAACGGCATCGAGGTGGCGGAAGACTGCGTGACGGTTACGGCGCTGGCCTGGACCGGTTCACATTTCGAACCCTGGCGAACCTGGCGGATCGACCGGCGACCCGGCCTCGGGTGAGGCCGGGTCGGCATGAAGGCCCCGGCGCCACAGGAAAGTCAGGGAACAACCGAGATGACTTCACTCCGGGAGCCCGGGGGAAGTCAGGCGACCTTCATCGTTTCGGGTTGGACGGCTTGTCCACGAACGCGCGAAGCACCGCGGCGATCAGTTGGGGATTGCGCAGGGCGTAGAGTCCGGCGGCTACGGCTGCGCCGGACGCCAGAAGCGGCCGCTCCCGAACCAGCGAAAGAATGGTGTCGACCATGGTGGCGTCGGGCGCCGCCGCCGCCATGTTGCGTTTGTCGCCATCCGCCTTGCGGGCCGCGATCAGGCCGGCCAGGGCCACCAGGATCGCCGCGCTTGCGGCGACAACGGCCGCCGCGCCGGGCGCGCCAAGATGGGGCTCAACCAGCGCGTAGAGCGCGAAAAAAGCGGAGAAGACGCCGACGGCCGCGGCGGCGGCAATGGCGGCGGCGGCCGCGACGGCCATCAGCGTCCGCTCCATCATCAGCGGCGATCGCCCCGGCCGGCCAGCAGAAGGCCGATGAGCAGACCGACGCCGATCCCGGCCAGGGTGGCGGTGACCGGGCGTTCCTTCACGCGATCAACGACGTAACGCTGGGCGACCTCGAACTGCTCGCCGGCGTTGTCGGTGTAGGCGCGGCTCTGGGCGCGAAGGGTCTCGATCCCTTCACGAACCGCCGCTTCCGTGCGGCTCGCCGCCTCGGTCAGCTTCTCGCGCGCCTGGTCGGTGGCGTCGATGAAGCTGCGCTCGGCATGCTTGGCGGCGCTTTTCAGAGCGGCCTTGGCCTGCTCGGCCTCGTCGGCAGCAGCTTTGGTGACATCGGTCGGGCCGTTGCTCGGCATGAGAATTCTCCAGGTTCGCGGGCGCGCCAGGTCCGGCGAGCCTTCCACGGAAAGGGATCAGAGGGACCAACGCGAGGTGGCGACAGGGGTTCCACCCTAGCGGCACAAGCCCGTCTAGGGAACGGCGATTTGCAGGGCGGGCGGCCGTTGTCGACGATTGTGCCCCCCGCCGGCGCCAGTCGCGCCTCGCGCGAGGCCCGGCGACCGGATAGGGTCGCGGAATGGACGACGCGGCGGCACAGACAAGCGCGGAGCGCGAGGCGGCGCGACTTCGGGCGCTGAAGGCCCTACACGCGCTGGACAGCGGCTCCGACAGCCGGTTCGAGCGCATCGTCCGGACGGCTGCGCTTGTCCTGCGGGCTCCAAGTGCCGCGATCATCCTCGTCGATGCCGACAGGCTTTGGCACAAGGCCGGGGTCGGCGTTCCGGCCGGGCAGCACCCGCGCGCGGGCAGTCTGGCGGACCGGATGGTTCGCTCGACCGAGACCGTCTTTGTCGATGACCTGTCCACCGATCCCCGCTTCGACCCGGTCCGGTCGACCCTGAACCAGGTCGACGTCCGCTTCTATGCCGGGGCGCCGCTGGTCGCGCCCGGCGGGGAGGTGGTCGGGGTGTTGTCGGTGGGCGACCCTGAACCGCACGCGCCGCACGACGACGCCGAGCGGATGGCCCTTGAGGATCTCGCCGCGCTGACCATAGACATGCTGGTCCGTGACGCACAGGTCATTGACAGCCAGCGCCGCGCCCGCCTGGACCACCAGCGGGTCGAGCTGGCGCTCGACGCGGCGGGCCTGGGCGAATTCGAATGGGACATGGGCGAGGACACCGTCTTTGTCAGTGATCGCATGAGGGCGCTGACGGGTCTGAGCCGCTCGTCCGCGCCCGCCGAAGGCGGCGACGCCCCTTTCCGCATGGTGCATCCCGACGATGTCGACGGCCTGCGCAAGGCGGTCGACGAAGGCCTTCGCAAGGCGGGTCGCTATTCGGTCCGCTACCGTATGGTCCGGCCCGACGACGGCCGTCAGCGCTGGATGCAGGGGGCCGGGGTCCTGGCCCTTGACGAGCAGGGTCGGCCGCTGCGGGTGATCGGGGTGATCCGCGACATCACCGAGTCCCGGGACGAGGAGGAGCATCGCGAGGTGCTGCTGGCCGAGCTAGATCACCGGGTGAAGAACGTGCTGGCGGCCGTACAGTCACTGGCCGCGCAGTCTGCGCGGAAGACCACCTCGACCGAGGGCTTTATGACCGCCTTCGCCGGCCGCCTGAAGGCCATGGCCTCGGCCCACGAGCTGCTGACCGCCACACGATGGCGCGGCGCCAGCCTGGCCCACATCGCCGCGGCCGAGCTTGGGGGTCTGGCCCCGGGGCAGGCGCGCTGGGAAGGTCCGGAGATCACCCTGAAGCCGAGGGCCGCCAACGCCGCGTCGCTGGCGCTGCACGAACTGGCCACCAACGCGGTCAAGTACGGCGCGCTGTCGACAGAGAGCGGGCGTATCGAGCTTGCCTGGTCGCGCACGGCCGACGGCGGTTTCGTCATCGAATGGTCGGAAGCCGGAGGTCCGCCGGTGAAGCCGCCGGAAAGACGCGGCTTCGGCTCGACGCTGCTGGAACAGGTTACCGGCCGGGAACTGGGCGGCGCGGTGGAGATGGACTATCGGGTCGACGGGCTGCGGGCCCGGATCGCCGGCAACGCGGGCGTTGTGCTCGACAAGCCGCCGGCTGACACGCTGCTGGCGCCGGTCGAGGACCCTCCCGCCCCGGTCATCGGCGCTTCGCTGGGCCAGCCCATGGCCGAGGCCAGCATTCGCGGCCTGAAGATTCTCATCGTCGAGGACGCGGTCCTTCTGGCGCTGGAACTGGCGGCGGGACTCCAGGACGCCGGCGCCGTCATCGTCGGGAACGCGGCCGAGCTCGAGGAAGGCATGGCCATGCTCGACCTGGACATCGACGCCGCGGTGCTGGACGCCAATCTCAACGGGGCGTCGGTGGCCCCCCTGGCCGAAGCGCTCAGGGCGCGGGGGACGCCATTCGTCTTCGCCACCGGCTACGGCGAGCGCGGCGCGCCCGACGGCTTCGACGCTCCCGTCGTGCGCAAGCCCTACAACGTGAACCAGATCGTGCGGGCCCTGGCCGAGGCCGTGGAGCGGTAGGCATCCTTGCCTGTCATCCCGGCCGGAGCATGGCGAAGGGCCGGGACCCAGCGGCCGGCGCACGGCATGGGCTGGGTCCCGGATCGCCTTCGGCGTCCGGGATGACAGGTGAAGTTCAGATCACCCCGCCTTCGCGGAGGCGCGAGATCTCCTCCGAGCTCATCCCCAGCCGTTCCGTCAGAACCGCGTCGGTATGCTCGCCCAAGGCCGGGCCGGGCCAGCGGACGGAGCCCGGCGTCCCGGTGAGCCTGGGAAAGGCGTTCTGCATCTTCACCGCGCCAAACACCGGGTGCGGCACCTCGACAATGGCCTCGCGGGCCGCGAACTGCGGGTCGTCGAGCATGTCGGGGGCGCGGTAGACCCGGCCGGCGGCGACGCCGCTGGTCTCCATCAGCGCCAGCAGCGCCTCGGCGTCGAGCGTCGCGGTCCAGGCGCCGATCAGGGCGTCGAGCTCGGCCTGATGCTCACCGCGCGCGGCATGGCCGGCATAGCGCGGATCCTGCGCCAGCTCGGGCCGGCCCATGGCGTCGCACAGGCGCCGGAACAGGGTGTCCTGGTTGGCGCCGATGACGACCAGCGCCCCGTCCCTCGTCGGATAGGCGTTGGACGGCGCGATGCCGGGCAGCACAGAGCCGGACCGCTCGCGGACATAGCCGGTCAGGCCGTACTCGGTGATCAGGTTTTCCATCACCGACAGCACGCTCTCGTAGATGGCGGCGTCGACGATCTGGCCCTTGCCGCTGCGGTGGCGGGCGTGGAGGGCCATCATGGTCCCCAGCGCCGCATGCAGCCCGGCCAGGCTGTCGCCGA
>JBIKTU010000160.1:0-5300 GCA_044347965.1 Caulobacter sp. | reverse complement strand
CCCTGCAGGTCGGCCTGACCACCTATCGAGACATCCAGGCGCGCGGCGGCTGGGCCCAGCTTGCGGCTGGGCCGGACCTCACGGTCGGCTCGGTGGGGCCCGCTGTCGAGGCGCTGCGCGCCCGGCTGGCGGCGGAAGACCCGCTTACGCCGGCCCTGACGGCGATGACGCCGACCGTTCCCGGTCAGCTGGCCGGCCAGCCGCTGTTCGATGCGGCGCTCGCCGAGGCGGTCAAGCGCGCCCAGAAGCGGATGGGGCTGGAGCCCAGCGGCACGGTCGGCGCGGCGACGCGCGCGGCGCTCAACGTCACAGTGGAGCGACGTCTCGACCAGATCGTCGCCAACATGGAGCGCTGGCGGTGGCTGCCCTCGTCCATGCCGGCCACGCGGGTCCAGGTGAACGTCGCCGCCGGCGTGTTGACCCTGTTCAAGAACGACCAGCCGACGCTGTCGATGCGCGCGGTGACCGGCAAGCCCAACGGCGGCGAGACGCCGCTGCTCAGGTCCGATATCCACTCGATCGTGCTCAACCCGCCTTGGAACGTCCCGAGCGGCATCGCGGCCAGGGAGCTGATTCCAAGGGGCCCGGCCTATCTGGCCAGCGCGGGGTTCCGGTTCATGCCGGGCGGCGGCCTGCAGCAGAAGCCGGGCCGCAACAGCGCGCTGGGCGTGATCAAGTTCGACTTCGAGAACCCCTACGCGGTCTTCCTGCACGATACGCCGAGCAAGGGCGGCTTCGCGCGCTACACGCGGCTGGCCAGCCACGGCTGTGTTCGCCTGGAGCGGCCGCTGGCGCTCGCCCGGGCCCTGTTCGAGGGCGACCAGACCTGGACGCCGCACCAGATCGACGAGACCATAGCCGGCGGCAAGACGACGCGGGCCAGGGTGGCCGACCCGGTGGCCGTGTTCCTGCTCTACTGGACCGCCTATGTGACGCCGGACGGCCAGGTCAACTTCCGCCAGGATCCCTACGGCTGGGACACGCTGCTGATCAGGCGGATCGCAGCCCAGGGCGCCGCGTGACGGGCGACTGCCCCTGCTGTTCGGGCGGCCCGGTGCTGGGCCGTCGTCGGCTGTTTTCCCTGGCTGCCGGCGGTGTGGCGGCCCTGACCGCGGCCACGGCCGCCGCGGCCCGGGACCCGCAGCCGGGGCCGGTCGATCCGGAGGACTCCCCGGCGCCCGACGGTTTTGGCTCGCTGTCGCCCACGCCCCTCACGCCCCCGCCGCCGGGACCTCGGCATCTCAAGTTCCGGCATCTGCACACCGAGAAGAACCTCGAGGTGGTCTATTGGGACGGCGGCAAATACGTCTGGGACGCCATGCAGGCGGTCAACCAGCATCTGTCCGACTTCCGCAGCAAGGAGGTCCATCCGATCGATGTGCGACTGCTGGACATCCTGTTCACGCTGCAGTCGCTGACCGGTTCGAAGGAGCCCTTCCGCATCGTCTCGGCCTTCCGCTCGCCGGCCACCAACACGATGCTGTCGGACCAGAGCGCGGCGACCAACGGCGCCACCCAGGTGGCGACAAAGAGCCTCCACATGGAGGGCAAGGCCATCGACATGCGCCTGAACGACGTATCGCTCACCGGCCTGCGCGACGCCGCGCTGGCCCTGAAGGGCGGAGGCGTGGGCTACTATCCCGACTCCGGCTTCATACATGTGGATATCGGTCCGGTGCGGACCTGGCAGGGGACCTGAAGGGTAACGGGGGATGGCTCACAAGAAATCTGCCAAGACATCGAGTGCGGGCGGCTGCCTGGTGCAGATCCTGCTGGGGTTCCTGGCGGCGATCGCGGCTGTGCTCGCCGTGCTGTTCTTCCTGAGCTCGGCGCCGCTGGACGCCGACCCCGAAGGTCCGTCGATCGCCGACGAGGCTGCGGCGCGGGCCCAGGCCGCCGACGTTCCGCCGGCCGCGCCCGCGGCGGCGCCCGCGGGGCGGGATGACACCGACCACATCCCGCCGCCGACTGACGGCGGACTTGACCCGCGGTCGGACGACCAGATCGCTGACGACGCGGCGGCGGCCGGGATGACGTCGCGCCCCCCTTCCCCCGCGCCGGAATAGGGGTATCGTTACAAAACTGACGCGCAGCGGCCGCGCGACGACGAAGGCCGCACACAGCATCCAGTGCAGGGCGTAGGGGCGAGTCGCCCGGTCGGCTCACCTTCGCCAATAGACACCGGAGCGGGGGGAAGGAGCAGTTCGCGTTGCAGCCGACCAACACCGAGGCGCCCGAGTACTTTCACAAGGTCGTCGATTGCCAGTGGGCCTGCCCGGCCCACACGCCTGTTCCCGAATACATCCGGCTGATCGCGCAGGGGCGTCACGCCGACGCCTACATGGTCAACTGGAAGTCCAACGTGTTTCCCGGGATCCTCGGGCGGACCTGTGACCGGCCCTGTGAGCCCGCCTGCAGGCGAGGCCGGGTCGACGAGGAGCCGGTGGCCATCTGCCGGCTCAAGCGCGTCGCCGCTGACAGCAAGGGCGACGTTACAGCGCGGATGCCGACGCCGTCACCGGTGAAGATCGGCAAGACCGTCGCCTGCATCGGCGCGGGGCCCGCCTCGATGACCGTCGCCCGCGACCTGGCCCCCTTCGGCTTCGATGTGGTCGTCTACGACGCCGAGGCCAAGAGCGGCGGCATGATCCGCAGCCAGATCCCCCGCTTCCGTCTGCCCGAAAGCGTCATCAACGAGGAGATGGGCTTCGTCACCGCGCTTGGTCCGAAGATGCGGCTGGGCGAACGGGTCGACAGCCTGAAGGCCCTGCTGACCGAGCCCTATGACGCCATCTTCGTCGGCACGGGCGCGCCGCGCGGCCGTGACCTGAACGTCCCCGGCCGGCAGGAGGCGGCCGCCAACATCCATATCGGCATCGACTGGCTCTCCAGTGTCTCCTTCGGCCATATCGAGAGCATTGGCCGCCGCGTGGTCGTGCTGGGCGGCGGCAACACCGCCATGGACTGCTGCCGCACCTCGCGCCGAATGGGCGGCGAGGAGGTCACGGTCGTGGTCCGCTCCGGCTTCGAGGAGATGAAGGCCTCGCCCTGGGAGAAGGAGGACGCGATGCACGAGGGCATCCCGATCCGCAACTTCATGGTCCCCAAGGCCTTCACCCACGAGGATGGCAGGCTCACCGGCGTGGTGTTCGAGAAGGTCGCGCCCGTCATCGACGAGCGCGGCCGACGGGTGACCCGGCCGACCGGCGAGCCGGACGAGCATATCGCCTGCGACGACGTCCTGCTGGCCATCGGCCAGGAGAACAGTTTCCCGTGGATCGAGCGCGACATCGGCATCGACTTCGACGAATGGGGCATGCCCGTCGTTGATCCGGTGACCTTCCAGTCGACCAATCCGCGCGTCTTCTTCGGCGGCGACGCCGCCTTCGGCCCCAAGAACATCATCTGGGCCGTCGCCCACGGGCACGAGGCGGCGGTGTCGATCGAGCACTTCTGCCGGGGTGAGGATGTGCGCCTGCGCCCGCCGCCGGGCATGGCGATCTCGTCCCAGAAGATGGGCATCCACGAGTGGAGCTACGACAACGACGTCTCCCTCGATGACCGCCAGAAGGTGCCGATGCTGGAGACCGCCGTGGCGCTCGCCGACGTGAAGGCCGAGGTCGAACTCGGCTTCGACGTCGCACGGGCCCTGGCCGAGACGCAACGCTGCCTGAACTGCGACATCCAGACGGTGTTCGCCACGCCGCTCTGCATCGAGTGCGACGCCTGCGTCGACATCTGCCCGACCGACTGCATCACCTTCACGCTCAATGGCGAGGAGGATGAGCTGCGGCCGCGGCTGAAGGCGCCGGCCCTGAACCTGACCCAGGATCTCTATGTGTCAGGGTCGCTGCCGACGGGCCGGGTGATGGTCAAAGACGAGGACGTCTGCCTGCACTGCGGCCTCTGCGCCGAGCGGTGCCCGACCGGCGCATGGGACATGCAGAAGACGCTGATCGAGATGACCCAGGCCAGCGGGGGGTGCCTGAAATGAGCCCGCTTTCTTCCGTTTCCCCCGCGAAGGCCGGGGCCCATGTTCACCACCTTGCGTCCGTGGCTTCCGCATGGATCCCGGCCTTCGCCGGGAACACGGGAAAGGGGGCGTTCCATGACTAGGCCCCTCACAGCCACCAACGACTTCGTCGTCAAGTTCGCCAACGTCAACGGCTCCGGCTCGGCCAGCGCCAACGGCCTGTTCGTCAAGTCGATCCTGCGGATGGGCGTGCCGGTCGCGGCGCGCAACATCTTCCCCTCGAACATCCAGGGCCTGCCGACCTGGTACGAGATCCGCGTCAGCGGCCAGGGCTGGATGGGGCGCCGCGGCGGCGTCGACCTGATGGTCGCCATGAACCCCCAGACCTGGGATCGGGACCTGGGTGAGATCGAGGTCGGGGGCTACCTATTCTACGACTCAACCAAGCCGATGCCGCCGGAGAAGTTCCGCGCCGACATCACTGTGGTGGGCGTGCCCCTGACCCGGATCTGCAACGCCGCCTACGCCGAGCCGTCCAAGCGCAAGGTGCTGAAGAACATCATCTACCTGGGCGCCCTGACTTTCCTGCTGGGCATCGAGCGCGACGTGGTCGAGGCGCTGCTGGCCGAGGAATACGCGTCCAAGCCGGCGTTGATCCCCGCCAACATCGAAGCGCTGGCGCTGGGCTTCAACTACGCCAACGAGAACCTGAAGCCCCTGGGCCTGCAGCTGAAGCGCGCCGACGCCGTGGGCGACCGCATCTTCGTCGACGGCAACACCGCCGCCTCGCTCGGCGCGGTCTACGGCGGGGCGACGGTCTGCGCCTGGTATCCGATCACGCCGTCGACCTCTCTGGCCGAGGGCTTCATCGACTACTGCAAGAAGCTGCGCCACGATGCGGAGACGGGCGAGGCCCGCTACGCCATCGTCCAGGCGGAGGACGAGATCGCCTCCATCGGCATCGTCGTCGGGGCCGGCTGGAACGGCGCGCGGGCCTTCACCTGCACCTCGGGTCCCGGCGTCTCGCTGATGCAGGAGTTCATCGGCCTCAGCTACTTCGCCGAGATCCCGGCGGTGATCTTCGACGTCCAGCGGGGCGGGCCCTCGACCGGCATGCCGACCCGGACCCAGCAATCGGACATCCTGTCGGCGGCCTATGCCAGCCATGGCGACACCAAGCATGTGCTGCTGCTGCCGGAAGGCCCGGGCGAGTGCTTCGAGTTCGGAGCCCAGGCCTTCGACCTGGCTGACCGGCTGCAGACCATGATCTTCGTCATGCTCGATCTGGACATGGGCATGAACGAGTGGCTGACCGAGCCCTTCAGCT
>JBIKTU010000158.1:0-5317 GCA_044347965.1 Caulobacter sp. | reverse complement strand
GCGAAGCCGACCGGCTTCGGCGTCGGGCTCGAACAGGTCATCGTCGACCCGCGCCCTCGAGCGCGGGGTGACAGCGGGTTCGGGTCGCGCAAACACCATGCGCTCACGCACCGGCGCGGGCGCGGGCGCGGGCGCAGGCTGCGCAATCCGCTCGGCATCATCGGCCAATCGGGTTGATGAAGCGGTAACTCCCTGGTCGAGACGCTCGGCGAGGACCCTGGCCGTCTCGATCCGGCCGGCGAGGCTGTCGGCGGCCTCGTCGGTGGCGGCGCGCAGGTCGGCCAGGCCCTGTTCGGCCCGGGCCGCTGCGGCGTCCAGATCGGCGACCGCGCGGGCGAAGCCGTCGTGACTGTCACGCAGCGCCTTCAGGCGCCGCTCCAGTCGCCAGCCGAAGGCCAGGGCGGCGATAAGCAGGGCGACCAGAAGAAGGTTCAGTCCAATGACGGCGACGCTCATTTCAGCCTCTTCTGGACAGCCTTCTTCGCGGCAGGCGAAAGCGGAGCCTCACAGCGGATGGCGATATTGTGATTCCGGCGCCCCATGCGGCCCCGGGTCAGCGGGATGGTGCCGGCGCGCAGCTCGACCAGACTGTCGGGCGTGGCGTTGAGGGTGATGGTGTCGCCGACCTTCAGGTTCAGGACCTTGGAGAGCCCGACCTGCTGCTCGTCGAGCACGGCGCGGACCTCCATCTGCGTGGTCCAGAGCTCGGTGGCCAGGTGGCCTTCCCAGATGTTGTCGCGGCCGAACTTCTCGCCCATGAACTGCTGCAGCAGCATCTTCCGGATCGGCTCGAGCGTGGCGTAGGGCAGCAGCAGCTCGATGCGCCCTCCGCGGTCTTCCATGTCGATGCGCAGCTTGACCAGGATGGCGGCGTTGGCCGGGCGGGCGATGGCGGCGAAGCGCGGGTTGGTCTCCAGGCGGTCCAGCGTGAAGCTGACCGGGGTCAACGGCTCGAACGCGGCCTGGGCGTCCTGCAGCACGACCTCGACCATGCGCTGGACCAGCACCCGCTCGATCGTGGTGTAGGGCCGCCCCTCGATCCGCATCGCCGCCGTGCCGCGACGTCCGCCCAGCAGCACGTCGACGATCGAGTAGATCAGGTTGGAGTCGACCGTCAGCAGGCCATAGTTGTCCAGCTCCTCGGCGCGGAACACCGACAGGATCGCGGGCAGCGGGATCGAGTTCAGGTAGTCGCCGAAACGGATCGAGGAAATGTTGTCGAGGCTGACTTCGACGTTGTCGCTGGTGAAGTTGCGAAGGCTCGTGGTCATCAACCGGACCAGCCGGTCAAAGACGATCTCGAGCATCGGCAGACGCTCGTAGGAGACCAGCGCCGAGTTGATGATCGC
Organism: Caulobacter sp.; assembly: GCA_044347965.1. Classification (GTDB taxonomy): domain Bacteria; phylum Pseudomonadota; class Alphaproteobacteria; order Caulobacterales; family Caulobacteraceae; genus Caulobacter. Next base: position 3,968 of record JBIKTU010000158.1, on the reverse strand, counting down.
ACGGATGCCGTTGCGATCTGCCGCGTCATCCTCGCTGAGGTCGAAGCCCAGCAGGCTGTCGATCTCGTCCTGGTTCAGGATGCGCTCGGCGCCGAGCAGGCCCTCGGCTCCGCCGTCGCCCCAGTCCGGAGCGCCGGCGTCGCCTTCGCCGTTCTCCTGGGCCCACTGGGCCATCGCGGCCTGGTCGTCGGTATCCTGGGTCATGCCATACGCGCCGCCAGCCCCCTTTCGGGCGCTAGTTGATCAGCATCTCCTCGATCAGGACGGCCTTCACCTTGGTGGGGGCGACGACCAGGTTCACACGACGCAGGATCTCGACCCGCAGCTGGTAGCTGCCCTGGCTGCCGGTCAGGTCTTCCGGGCGCAGCTCGCGCAGGAAGTTCTGAAACATGTCCATGAGCCGCGGCATGTTGGGATTGAGCACCTCGACCGCCTCGGCGTCGGCGAGCTCGAAGGTCAGCTTGAGCTTGAGGAAGGTCGGACGGCCATCCGCCGTCTGCATGTTCACGACGATGGCCGGCATCGTGTAGAAGACCACGCCGTCGGGCCCCTCGCGAACCACGGCCGCACCGGCTTCGCCGCCCTTTGCGCCGTGGGCGTCCTTCTTGGGTTTCTTGGGCTTCTTTTCCGGCTTGGCGCCGTGCTCTCCCGCCGCTTCGGGCTTGGGCTTCATCAGGAAAAACGCCCCGGCCCCGCCGCCGCCAAGCACGAGAACCGCCGCGACGCCGGCGATGATGACCAGTTTCAGCGGCAGCTTCTTGCGGGCCGGCGCTTCGCCTTCCGCGCCTTCGGGGGCGTCGGCGTTCTCGGCCTCCTCGCCCTCTTTGCCCTTGTCTGCGGCCACGCGCGCGACTCCTTGAAATCTATGCCCCTCACTCATGCGTTCACGTTGGTTAAGGATCGGTTCCAAACGTGGTTAACGGGGCGAGGTGCGGCGATGTGCGCACGGTCCGCCGCGCCCTCGACGGCCAGGCCTGAAAGCCGGACTCGCCAGCCGTGGCCCGAAGCGGAAAACCCCTTGCCCGGCAAGCGCTCCGCCGCACCGGCCGAGCGGGCCTCGACCGCTCGGGGTGCAGGCCCCAGACAGGTCGGCGACCAGCAGAATCCGCCCCGGCAGCTTTGACCGGGCGGCGGCCGTTAACCGTCTTGTTTGCTGATTTTGTTGATTTTTTTGGCTGGCCCGAACCTTGCAGAACCGGGGTGGACGCAGATCGCGTCGCCGAAGCAGCAGAGGAGGCCCGCCATGGACAACACGATGTACGTCGCCCTGTCGCGCCAGATGACTCTGCGGCGCGAGATGGACATCATCGCCAACAACATCGCCAACAGCGACACGACCGGCTTCAAGGTCGAGATGGCGATGGTGAGGACAGACCCGGCCGACGGCGCACGTATGCTCGACGGGCCCAAGTCCCTGAAGTTCGTCATTGATGATGGCGTCATCCGCGACTTCTCGCAGGGCGCCCTGCGCCGCACGGGCGGCACCTTCGACCTGGCCATCGAGGGTCAGGGTTTCTTCAAGGTCGAAACCGCCGGGGGCGAACGCTTCACCCGTGACGGGCGGTTCACCCTGGGCGCCGACGGCCGACTGACCACCCAGGCCGGCGACGCAGTACTGGGCGCCGGCGGCGAGATCGCGATCAACCCCGAGGACGGCGAGGTCGCCATCTCCGCCGACGGCGTGGTCAGCCAGAACGGCGAACAGATCGGCAAGATCGACGTCTTCGCCTTCGACGACCTGTCGAGCCTGGCCAAGGACGGCGACAACCTTCTGCGCAACACCTCCAACGTCGAACCCCAGGTCTCCACCGCCGCCAACATGCGGCAGGGGATGCTGGAGGGCAGCAACGTCAATCCGATCATGCAGATCACCCGCATGATCGAAGTCAGCCGGGCCTACGAGAGCATGGCCCGGACCATTGAAGGGTCCGGCGAACTGTCCCGCCGCTCGGTCGAGCGGCTCGGGCGGGTCGGGTAAGGGAGCATAGAAAACGATGCAGGCGCTTCGCACCGCGGCGACGGGCATGTCGGCCCAGCAGATGAACGTCGAGGTCATCTCGAACAACATCGCCAACATGAACACCGTTGGCTTCAAGCGACAGCGGGCCGAGTTCCAGGATCTGCTGTACCAGACCATCGAGCGGGCGGGCGCGCAGTCGTCCGACCAGGGCACGGTGGTTCCGACCGGCGTCCAGATCGGCGGCGGCGTGAAGGCCGGCAGCACCTACCGGATCACCACCCAGGGCATCCTCACCCCGACCAGCAACCGCTACGACCTCGCCATCGAGGGGCGCGGCTTCCTGCAGGTGCTGATGCCGTCGGGCGAGACCGCCTACACCCGCGCCGGCAATCTGTCGGTCAACGACCAGGGCCAGCTGGTCACCGACGACGGCTACCAGATCCAGCCGGCGATCACGATCCCGCAGGACGCCGTCGACGTCTCGATCTCCAAGGCCGGCCAGGTGCAGGTGGTCAAGGCCGACTCGCCGACGCCGGAAGTCGCCGGCACCATCGAGCTGGCCGCCTTTGTCAACGAGGCGGGCCTCGAGGCGATCGGCGACAACCTCTACATGGAAAGCGGCGCCTCGGGCCCCGCGACGACCGGAACGCCCGGCTCGGTCGGCTTCGGCCAGATCATGCAGGGCTACATCGAAGCCTCGAACGTCGACGCCGTCAGCGAGATCACCGCCCTGATCGTGGCCCAGCGCGCCTACGAAATGAACTCCAAGGTGATCAGCACCGCCGACGAGATGCTGCAGGCCGCGAACCAGGTGAAGGCATAACCTGATGCGGACCGCCCTGCTCCTGGCGCTCGGCGCCGCGCTCGCCGCCTCGCCGGCCCTGGCCGGACCGGTGAGCCTGAAGGCCGACGTCGCCGACTCCGACGGCCGGGTGACCCTGGGCGACCTGTTCGACGGCGCCGGCGGTGCGGCCGGGATGCTGGTCGCCACCCGCGCCGGCCCCACCGTCGTCCTCGACGCCGGGGCGGTGCAGATGATGGCCCGCCGAGCGGGCCTGGACTGGGGCAATCCCAACGGCCTTCGCCGGATCGTGGTGCGCGGCGGCGCGGCGGCCAGCGCTCCGGCCGGACGCGGCAATGTCGAGGTCCTGACCTGGGCCCGCAGCCTGAATGCCGGCGAGATCGTCCAGCCCGAGGACATGGTGTGGGGCAAGGCGGCCGGCGCGCCGTCGGACGCGCCCCGCGACGCCGACGCCATCATCGGCATGGCCGCGCGCCGGCCGCTGCGCGAAGGCGCCTCGGTCTCGGTGCGCGACGTCTCGGCCCAGCAGGTCATCAAGGCCGGCGAGATGGTGCAGATCACCTGGTCGAGCGGCGGCATCACCCTGTCGCTGCAGGGCAAGGCCATGTCGGCCGCCGCCGCCGGCCAGACCTTCAACGTTCAGAATACCGTCTCGAAGAAACTCATCGAGGCGGTCGCGACCGCGCCCGGCCAGGCCGTCACTGGCCCCGAGGCGCTGCGGCTGAAAGCCGCCGGACCTGCCCAGTACGCAGCCCGCTAGAGGATCGTTCCCATGCGCTTCGCCGCTCTCGCCGTCATCGCCTTCGCCCCGCTCGCCGCCTGCTCGACCGTCACCGAGGTGGTGCGCGGACCGCAGCTCACGCCCGTCGGCTATCCGGCGGCGCTGATCCCGCAGGAGCAGGTCATCCTGCCGATGGCCCAGCCGCCGCAGCCGGCGAACGCCAACTCCCTCTGGAAGGTCGGGGCCCGCACCTTCTTCGGCGACCAGCGCGCCGCCCGGGTTGGCGACATCCTCACCGTGCAGATCGACATCGACGATTCGGCCCGCACCCAGAACACGACCACGACCTCGCGGACCAGCGGCCAGACCATGGGCATTCCGCACCTGTTCGGGCTGGAAAGCTCGCTGGGCAAGATCCTGCCGGGCGGGTTTGATCCGTCGACGGCCATCGAGACCGCCTCGACCAGCAACAAGGCCGGCGCCGG
>JBIKTU010000157.1:0-5318 GCA_044347965.1 Caulobacter sp. | reverse complement strand
TAGGTCGTGCGGAACGCCTTGCGATCCGGCTCGACCCGGCTCATGCGCACGCCCTCGCCCCCGCCGACGGCCTGGGGCTGGAAGATCGGCACCTGGCGCCGGTAAGGATCGCCGCCCGCCACCCTGGACGTCGAGTTTGCGTTGGCCATGTTCTCGGCGATGACCCGCATCCGCGCCTGCTGGGCGCGCATGCCCGACGCAGCGACCAGCATAGCGGTGTCGGCCTGGGACTTGATCTCGGCCATTCAGAGCTCTCCTAACGGCCCGGGGCCCGTGAGGCCATGCGGAGCAGGGCCATGGATTTCTGGTAGAAGCCGATGGCGGCGTCATACTGCATGCGCGCCTCCGACATCTTGATCATCTGGTCCTCAAGGACCACCGAGTTGCCGTCCAGCGTGGTCTCGGTGTCGGCGCCCTTCACGGTCTTGAAGGCGCCGGCGTTCACGCCGGAACGCCGGCCACCGCCGGGCAGGTGGCCGGCGCTGGTCTGGGCCGGCTGCATGCCGAGGCCGACCTGCTGGGACTTGAGCTGGGCGGTGAACTTGAAAGCCCTCAGATCCTGCGGTGCGTAGCCCGGCGTATCGGCGTTGGCGACGTTCTGGGCGATGACGCGCTGGCGTTCGCCCAGATAGCCGAGCCGCTGGCGAAGCATCGCGAACAGGGGGATCTGGGACGTGTCCATCATCGATCATGGTGAACAAACAGGGTTAATCACGCCTTAAGGGTTGCCGGGCCAGAAGCAGCGGGAACGCTTTTCCGGTGCGCTTTGCCATGGACCTCGCCGCGAGCGCCTTTCGCGCTCTCTTCGCCCTGCTGGTCACGCTAGGCCTGATCGGGCTGGCGGCTGTGGCGATGCGGCGTTTCGGCCCCGACGCCCTCGCCCGCTTCCAGCCGAGCCGCCGGCAACGGCGGCTGGTTCTGGTCGAAAGCCTGATGCTCGACCCCGCCCGCCGCCTGGTCCTTGTCAGTCTCGACGGCGAGGAGAAGCTGGTGCTGCTGGGCGAAGGCCGGCTGCTCGACGGCCCGAAGAAGCCCCCTGCCCCGCGCCGCAAGATTCCGGAGATCGCCGCCTGATGCGCGCCGCCGCCAAACTCTGGTCGAGCCTGTTCGACGTCCGCCGCGACGACCTGAAGAAGGCGCTGCTGATCTCGCTGGTCGCCTTCTTCGCCAGCATGATCATCCCGGCCGTCGCCCTGGCCCAGGCGGTGAACATCGACCTGGGCACCGGGGCGGGCCTGACCGAGCGGGTCGTGCAGATGATCGGCCTGCTGACCGTCCTGTCGCTGGCCCCCTCGATCGTCATCATGACCACCAGCTTCGTGCGGATCGTCGTGGTCCTGAGCCTTCTGCGCACGGCGCTGGGCCTGCAGCAGAGCCCGCCGAACGCCGTGATCATCAGCCTGTCGCTGTTCCTGACCGCCATCGTCATGGGGCCGACGCTGCAGCGGTCCTACGACGAGGGCATAAAGCCGCTGCTCGACCAGCAGATCGAGCTGCCCCAGGCGTTCGAGGCCGCCGGCGATCCGGTGAAGACCTTCATGCTCAGCCAGGTCGACCGCGAGGATCTGGCCCTTTTCGTGCGGCTGTCGAAGATCGAACGGCCGGCGACGATCCAGGACACGCCGATCCGCGTGGTGACGCCCGCCTTCATGATCAGCGAGCTGAAGCGCGCTTTCGAGATCGGATTCCTGCTGTTCGTGCCCTTCCTGGTCATCGACCTGGTCGTGGCCAGCGTCCTGATGAGCATGGGCATGATGATGCTGCCGCCGGTGGTGGTCAGCCTGCCGTTCAAGCTGATCTTCTTCGTGCTGGTCGACGGCTGGCGGCTGGTGGCCGGGAGCCTGGTCGAGAGCTTCAAGCCCGGCTGAGGCCCGGCGAAGCAGGTGCCACGGATTGACTTGCACCGACTGCGGCAGTTCGCTGCGTCCCTGGAACAGGGGGATGCGAAATGCGGGAGTCTGGTCTGAAGGGGTTGTGCGCGCCGCGCGGGGCGAGCCGGACGTGAGCGCCGTCCCCACGCCCGTCCCGGGTCAAGGCGACCTGCGTTTCCACCGTGGCATGGTCACCGCGATGGCCCTGGTGCTGGTCGCGGGCTTTGTGCTCCAGCTGGCCATGGGCCGCTCGAGTTTCGGCGCCCCGCCGGTCGTCCACCTGCATGCGCTGGTCTTCATGGGCTGGGTCGCCATCGTGGTCGCCCAGGCGTGGCTGGCGGCGGGCGGACAGCCCCGGCTGCACCGCGCCCTGGGCGGACTTGCTCTTGCCTGGCTGCTGGCGATGCTGGTCGTGGGACCGCTCGTGACCATCGCCGCCGTCCGCACGGGCCGCGTGCCATTCTTCTTCCAGCCTCAGTATCTGCTGCTCGCCGACCCGGCGATCCTGTTCGGCGCGGCCGGGCTGGTCATCGCCGCGGTCGGTCTGAGGCACGACAGGGCCTGGCACCCGCGGCTGCAGATCGGCGCCTTCATGATGCTGATGGGGCCTGGCATAGGCCGCATCATCCCGATGCCCCTGCTCGGGGCGCACGCCTTCGAGATCGCATCGGCAATCCCGGTGATCTTTGCGCTGATCGGTATCGCGCGCGACAAACGGGTCCATGGAAAGGCCCATCCGGCATGGGCCTGGTCGATCGGGGTGCTGGCGGTGGTGCTGATCGCCGTCCGGCTTGTCGCCTATTCGCCCGTCGGCGACGCCGTTCACGCCGCCGCCGTCGCGGGCAGTCCGGCGGCGGGATCGGACGGTCGCGCCTACCCTCCCCCGCCGCCCCTGTGAGGCGGGCGGGCCGCGCCTAACCCCTGGGTGCGCCAGGCGCGACGGCCGACGGCGCGGCCGCCGTCCTTGTCGCGGCCGGGCTGGTCGGCGAAGGCTTGTCGCGGAACTTCTGTTTCATGCGGGCGACCCAGCCCGTGAAGCCCTCGTTGTCGGCAACAGCGCGGCTGAAATCGTTGGCGGTCAGGGTTCCACCGTCGGCGGCGGCGAAGGCCACCCGCAGGGCTTCGGGATTGCGGCTCTGCTCGACGAAGCCGTCGAACCGCTCACGCAGCCTGCCGAGCGCGGCGTCATCGCCGGCCAGGCTGTAGGCCACCCCGGCGCGCAGCAGGCGGCCCTCTTCGTCCGGACGCAGAGGCAAAGGCGACTTCCAGCGATCGCCAAGGCCCGCCTCGAACAGCGATCCGGCGACCGCCCAGTTTCGGCCCTTCCAGGCGATCTCGGCCTTTACCTCGCGCGACTCGAGCGTGTTGTCCTGCTCGAGAATCTCCTCGGCCGCTTCCAGCCGACCGAGGGCCATGAGCGCGCGGGCCGTGATGATCCTTCGCTCGGCGTTCAGCGCCTGGGGCAGGACGGTGGTGCGGGAGTTGTTGATCGCCGAAAGCGCCTGCTCAGGCTTGCGGTCCATCAGCTGGATCAGCGCCAGATCGGTGGAGACCTGGGCCTTGGGCACCCCGTCGAGGCGGTTGTCGACCTGATAGCGCAGCAGCTCGGCGGCCTGGCCGAGCAGGTCGACGTCAACCAGCCGCCGGACCAGCTTGCGCACCATCAGATCGCCGTCGGCGCCGATCGGCGTGAGCTCCTTGAAGTCGTAGAAGAGGGCCAGCGCCTGAACGGGCTCGAGCCCGTCGGCAAGGCCGTCCAGGAACAGGGAGCGGAAGGCGGCGCCGAGATCTTCCTGCAGCGCAACGGCCTGCGGCAGGTCCGGCAGGCGCGTCCCTGCGGACCGCAGGGCTTCCAGCGCCTCGCGATAGCGGCCCTGCCCGATATAGAGCTGGCCCAGCGTGCGGATGGTGTCGAGCTCGGTCGCCCCGCCTCGCCAGCGATAGCGAAGCGCGTCGTAGGATTCAGCCGCCTGCACCGGCGTGATCATGCCCAGTTCGAGCTTCAGCGCCGTGGCCCGCACCATCGCCGGCGTGGCCAGCTGATCGAGCGGAGCCGTGCCGATGGCGTTGTAGAGCCCCAGCGCCGTCTTCTTGTCCCCACGCTTCTCGAACATCCTTGCCTGCACGAGGCGGATCGCCAGTTGTTCGGCCGAGGGCAGCGTCTCCTTCAGCGCCTCGTCGATGCGGCGCTGGCAGGTGGCGATGTCGCCGAGCTCGAGCGCCGCCTCGGCGTCGGACCGCAGGAAGCGCGCCTTCCAGACCGGCGAGAACTGGCCGATGGCGATGGCGCCCTGCTGGAACTTGTCGCGCGCGTCCGACCACTGGCCGCTCCTGGCCGCGAGATAGCCCCGCCAGACCGCGATGGAGGGGTCATCACCCAGGACCAGGCTGGCGAAGTCGGTCTCCGCCTCCTTCTCGCGGCCGGCCATGACGCGGGCGATGCCGCGCAGGCCGCGGAACTCCGCCTCGCCGGCCAGGGTCTCGCGTTCACGGACGGTGGCGTTCAGAACGCCGATGGCCTCGTGAGCGAGCTCCGCGCCGATCAGGAAGCGGGCCAGGGCCAGGCGGGCCTCGGTCGGCGCATCCTTGCCCTTGGCGCCCTCGGCGGCCGCCGCCTCGGTCAGGGCGGCGTAGCGCGGCATGAAACCGCCCGGCCCGGTCTTCGCCCAGGTCTCGTCAATCAGGCCGGGCATCCCGGCGGCCTTCGGCGCGCCGCCCTCTCCGGCGTCCGCGACGCGCGCGGTGACCGAGGCCGGCGACAGGGCGAGGCCTGATGGCCGGCCGATGCGGACCAGATCGCCCTCGGCCAGAACCTGCAAATCCGTGGCGTAGGGCTCGATGGCGAGCCCCTGGTAGGTCGGCAACAGGGCCATCTCGACATAGTCACGGCGCGCGGCGAGGCCCTTGGAGGGGGCCAGCGCGGTGACGACGGCGATGCGGTCCCCGACCGCCGGGTCGTCCAGCCAGATCGGAGCGGTCGCGCCGGCGACGACGGCGGTCAGCGCCGCTTCGGCGGCCTCGCTGTCGCGCTTGACGGTGATCTTGCCGGTCTCCTCGGCCGGCCCGGGGCCCAGTCGCAAGGTCCAGCTCGAACCCTGACCGACGACGGCGATGGGAACCGTACGCGGCGCGACAAGACGGATGGCCGAATAGTCGCGTCCCCTGAAGGCCTGGATCTTCGAGTACTGGGACACGCCCTTCGGCGCCTTGGCGACGTCGAGGGTCGCGGGGGCGTCGAAAACGATCCAGATCGCCTCGCCGCGACGGAACACCGCCGCCCCGGCCGGGTTGGCCCAGTCGAACCGGAGACTGACCTGCGGACCGGTGACCTCCGCCACGGCGCGGACGACGCCGCCGGCCGGCACAGGGTTGGGACGCGGCGCGCGCGGCGCCGGTTCCGGGGCCGGCGTCTCGGCGGCGGCCTGGGGCGTCGACGGCGCCTCGGCG
>JBIKTU010000156.1:0-5333 GCA_044347965.1 Caulobacter sp. | reverse complement strand
AGGTAGGCCTTGCCGCAAGCGACGCGGCCGCGCGGCGTGCGCTGGATGAAGCCCTGCTGCATCAGGAAGGGCTCGATGACGTCCTCGACCGCGTCGCGGGCCTCGGCGATGGCGTAGGCCAGGGTTTCCACCCCGGCCGGGCCGCCGCCGTAGTTCTCGATCAGGGCCCGCATGTAGCGGCGGTCGAGGCTGTCGAGGCCCGCCTCGTCCACTTCCAGCCGGGCCAGGGCGCGGGCGGCGTGGCCCTTGTCGATCAGCGGCGCGCCGTCGGCGGCGGCGAAGTCGCGGACCCGGCGCAGCAGCCGGCCGGCGACGCGCGGCGTCCCCCGGGCGCGAGCAGCGATCTCGGCCGCGCCGTCCTCGCTGAGCGGGGCGCCCATCTTGCGGGCCGCGCCCAGCAGCACCTGCTGCAGCTCGGCCGGGGTGTAGAACTCCAGGCGCAGCGGGATGCCGAAGCGGTCGCGCAACGGCGTGGCCAGCAGGCCGGCCCGGGTCGTCGCCGCCACCAGGGTAAAGGGGGCCAGATCGATGCGGATCGATCGCGCCGACGGGCCGTCGCCGATGATGAGGTCCAGCACATGGTCCTCCATCGCCGGATAGAGGATCTCCTCGACGTTGGCGGCCAGACGGTGGATCTCGTCGATGAACAGCACGTCGCGCGGTTCGAGGTTGGTCAGGATGGCGGCCAGGTCGCCGGCCTTGGCCAGCACCGGGCCGCTTGTGGCCCGGAAGTTGACGCCCAGTTCGCGGGCGACGATCTGGGCCAGGGTCGTCTTGCCCAGCCCCGGCGGGCCGAACAGCAGCACATGGTCCAGCGCCTCGTTCCGCTCGCGGGCGGCATCGATGAAGACCTTGAGGTTGGCCTTGGTCTGCGCCTGGCCGACGAACTCGGCAAGGGTCTGCGGGCGCAGCGCCTTGTCGGTGGGTTCGAAGGTCTGGGCCTCGCCGGAGATGATGCGGTCAGTCATGGGGTTGGCTCATTGCGTGGTTCGACACGCGCTGCGCGCTGCTCACCATGACGTAGTGGAACGCGTCATCCTGAGCAGGGCCGAAGGCCCGTGTCGAAGGACGCACGGCGGCCGCGCCCCTCACCGCCCGATCTCCTGCAGCGCGGCCTTGATGAGCGCCGAGACATCGGCGTCCTCGCCCAGCCGCAGCGCCGACTGCTCAACGGCCCGGCGGGCGACGGGCTCGGCGATGCCAAGGCCCATCAGGCCGGCCACGGCCTCGCCGGCGGCGGACGGCTTTGCAGGCTCATGCGACGGGATCGAGGCGTGGAAGGCCGCGACCGGGCCGTCGGTGATCGGTTTGTCCTTCAGCTCGGTGACGATGCGCTGCGCCAGCTTCGGGCCGACGCCGTTGGCGCGGCCGACCAGGGCCTTGTCGTCGCGGGCCACGGCGCCGGCCAGTTCGGCGGGCGAGGCGATGTCCAGCACCGCCATCGCCGCCTTGGGCCCGACGCCCTGGATGGCGGTCAGCAGCACAAAGGCCCGGCGCTCATCACGGGAGGCGAAGCCGTAGAGGCGGGGGCCCTGGGCCTCGCTCCAGGTGTGCTCGATGTGCAGCAGGGTCTCGTCGCCGACGGCGGGCAGGCGGCCCAGCGTCTTCGATCCACAGCGCACGACATAGCCGACACCGCCAACGTCGATCAGCATCTCCTCCTCGCCGACCTCGGCGACGATCCCGCGCAGCCGGCCGATCATCCTGCTTCGCTCCTGGCGGAGCTTCGCAGGACAAGTCCCTCACGCGGGAGGGCTCGCCCTCCGAAGCCTTGGCGAAGGAGGGAGCTTCGCAGGACAAGTCCCTTGGCGGCTTGTCCTCCGAAGCCTTGGCGTAGGAGGAAGCCTAGGCGAAGGAGGGTCATGCGGTCTTCCTTTCGCGGGCCAGCAGGCCGGCCAGGGCGGTCGCGGCGGCGGTTCCGCCCGGCTGGCGCGGCGCCTTGCGGGCATGGGCGTGGGCGATGGCCACGGCCAGGGCGTCCGCGGCGTCCCGGGTTGGTGACCCGGCGGTCGGCAGCAGGCGGGCGATCATGAAGGCGACCTGGTCCTTGTCGGCGCCGCCGGTTCCCACCACGGCCTTCTTGACCTCGCGGGCGGCGTATTCGGCGACCACGAGCCCCGCCCGTGCGGGGGCCAGCATGGCGGCGGCGCGGGCCTGGCCGAGTTTCAGGGTCGACTGGCCGTTGGCGTTGACGAAGGTCTCCTCGATCGCCGCCTCGTGCGGGGCATGCTCGGCGACGACGGCGGCCACGCCCTCGAACAGCGCCAGCAACCGCTCCGAGAGGGGCGCGGCGTCGCGCGGCGCGATCACTCCGTGCGCGATCCAGGTCAGGCGCGAGCCCTGGGCCGCCACCATGCCCCAGCCGGTGCGGCGCAGGCCGGGGTCGAGCCCGAGGATGCGAATCGGCGTGTTCATCATGTGTTCTATAGAATGCCGGGAATCCTGAACGAAGCGGAAAGGCTGACCCGACGTTTGCGTCTTGCCCGCCACGCGGTGTCCGTCCGAAACTGGGCGCAGGTCTGGAGGGTTTGAGTGATGCGGAACTTGCGCAAGGTGCTGGCGGCGACGGTGATGGCGGCGGCGCTGCCCGGCCTGGCCGGCGCCCAGGGCTCGACGATCCGCCCCGATCAGGCCGCCTTCCGTGAGCTCTACGAGGAGCTGGTCGAAACAAACACCACGCTCTCGGTCGGCGATTGCACCCTGGCCGCGCAGCGGATGGCGGCGCGGCTGAAGGCCGCCGGCTTCCCGGACAGCGACCTGCACCTGATCGTCGAGCCGACCCACCCGAAGGAAGGCAACCTTGTCGCCATCCTGCCCGGCAAGGATCCAAAGGCGTCGGCGATCCTGCTTCTGGCCCACATCGATGTGGTCGAGGCCAACCGCGCCGACTGGGCGCGCGACCCCTTCACCCTGATCGAGGAGGACGGCTGGTTCTACGCCCGCGGCGCAAGCGACGACAAAGCCCAGGCGGCGATCTGGGTCGATACCCTGATCCGCTACAAGACCGAGGGCTACAAGCCGCGCCGGACCATCAAGATGGCCCTGACCTGCGGCGAGGAGAGCGACGACGCCCTGAACGGCGCCGACCTACTGGTCACCAAACACCGCGCCCTGATCGATGCCGGGCTTGCTCTGAACGAAGGCGCCGGCGGCCTGATGGACACAGCGGGAAAGCCGATCTCGCTGTCGATCCAGTCCGGCGAGAAGGTCTACCAGGACTTCCATTTCGAGGTGACCAACCCCGGCGGTCACTCCAGCCGTCCCTACAAGGACAACGCCATCACCCGGCTGTCAGCGGCGCTGATCAAGGTCGGCCAGGATGACTTCCCGGTGCAGCTCAACGAGACGACCCGCGCCTATTTCACCGCCATGGCCCCGCTGGTCGACGCCGAGAGCGGGGCTGCGATGCGGGCCCTGGTCGCCGATCCGTCCGATGCGGCGGCGGCGGCAGTCATTTCGCGCAATCCGATGTGGAACAGCATGCTGCGGACCACCTGCGTGCCGACTCAGGCCAAGGCGGGCCATGCGCCAAACGCCCTGCCGCAACGGGCCTGGGCCAATGTGAACTGCCGCATGTTCCCGGGGACCACAACCGCCCAGACCGCCGCCCGGCTGGCCCAGGTCATCGGCGACGACAAGGTCACCATCGTGGCCGACGCCACCACCCTGCTCACCCCGCCGCCGCCGCCGCTGTCCGAGGCGGTCATGCGGCCCCTTCGCAAGCGGGGCGCGCAGTTCTGGCCGGGCGTGCCGATCGTCCCCTTCCAGTCCACCGGCGCCACCGACGGCAAGTACACCAACGCCGCCGGCATCCCGACCTACGGCCTGACCGGCATCTTCGCCGAGGCCACCGGCGGCGGAACCCACGGCCTCAACGAGCGCATCCGCGTGAAGTCGCTCTATGACGCGCGGGATTTCCTGTTCCTGCTGGTGAGGGACTACGCGGAGCAGAAGTGAGTCGTTGCGTCCTTCGACACGCCGCTGCGCGGCTGCTCAGGATGACGTGCTGGGAAGGGTATCCAACCACGTCATGCTGAGCAGCGCCGAAGGCGCGTGTCGAAGCACGCAGGGCGGACGCAGCTACCCCAGCTTCGCCATGTCGGCGTCGCTGATCTCCTCGTTGGAGTAGACGTTCTGCACGTCGTCATCATCTTCGAGGGCGTCGAGCAGGCGCATCAGGGTGGCGACGTTTTCGCCCTCGACAGTGACCGTGCTCTTTGGCCGCCAGATGATCTTGGTCGAGGAGGCCTCGCCGAACGCCTTTTCCAGCGCCGTGGCGACCTCGTTCAGGTCCTCGAAGGCGGTGTAGACGGTGTGGCCCGAGCCGTCTTCGCCCAGGTCCGACTCCACGTCGGCGGCGCCGGCCTCGATGGCGGCTTCCATCATCGCGTCTTCGCCGGCGACCTTGCCGGGGTAGGTGATCTCGCCCATGCGGTCGAAGTTGAAGGCCACCGAGCCGGTCGCGCCCATGTTGCCGCCCAGCTTGGAGAACAGCGAGCGCACGTTGCCGGCGGCGCGGTTCTTGTTGTCGGTCAGCACCTCGACGATGATCCCGACGCTGCCCGGGCCGACGCCCTCGTAGCGGATCTCGGAATAGTCGGCCGCGTCGCCCATCTGCGACTTCTTGATGGCGCGTTCGATGACGTCCTTGGGCACGCTCTCGGCCTTGGCGTTGTTCACCGCCAGGCGCAGGCGCGGGTTCATGGCCGGATCGGGCAGGCCGGTCTTGGCGGCCACGGTGATTTCCCGCGACAGCTTGGAGAACAGCTTGGATCGCACCGCGTCGGCGCGTCCCTTGCGGTGCATGATGTTCTTGAATTTTGAGTGGCCGGCCATATCCGTCTCTGCTGTCGGGCCCCGGCGGGTGCGGACGCCGGGCTCAGGCCGCGCCGTCTAGCCCAAGCCATCCATTTTGTCACGGAACCCGCTAAAGGCGGCCCCAGGTTCATGCGCGGACTGTCACAAATCTGCGGTAGTCCGAAGCAGACGCACGGAGAAGCACCATGCCGACCGCACCTGACCGCCTGTCCCGCCGGGGCCTGCTGCTGTCCCTGGTCGCCGGCGGCGCGACCCTCGCCTGGGGCCGGGCCCTGGCCCAGCCGGTGTTCGCCGACTATCCGTTTCAGCTGGGTGTGGCGGCGGGCGACCCCGCGCCCGACGGCTTTGTGATCTGGACCCGTCTGGCCCCGCGCCCTCTGGAGCCCGGCCATGGCATGCCGTCCGCGCCGATGGCCGTCGAATGGGAGGTGGCCGGCGACGCGGCCTTCGCCCAGGTCGTCCGCAAGGGCGAGGCCGTCGCCCGGCCGGAACTGGGTCACAGCGTCCATGTCGAG
>JBIKTU010000167.1:0-5075 GCA_044347965.1 Caulobacter sp. | reverse complement strand
GCCCGTCAGGGCGCCCATGCCCACGGCGGCCGCGAAGGAGGTCAGCGCCGTAAGCTTGATCCAGCCCTTGCCGGTCAGCGTCCCGGCGACGAACCAGGCCGCGCCGTAGAGGGCCAGGATCACCACCGGAAAGACGTTCATCACCGCCCAGTCGCCGGTGACGAGGCCGATGACCGTCATGCCCAGCCAGCAGGTGAAGATGGCGAAGCCGACCGCCGACCAGGCCGCCCCGGTCGCCTTGTTGACCCCGGCGCTGGCGCCCGGTCGCCCCCTGGACCGCCCCAGCAGCAACGCCAGCGTCAGCGCGAACACCGCCCCGGCCGCCACCCAGTTGGCCATGATGTACCAGGGCGACAGGTCCAGCAGGCCCGAGACGATGGCCCAGTGGCCGACCGCTCCGGCTCCGAAGATCACCCCGGCGCTGACCATGACCCCGCCGAACAGCAGCGGCGTGCTGCTGCCCTCGCGGGCCAGGGCCGTCATGAAGGCGATGTCGTCCTTCAGGGTCTGCATCTTGTCGTCGGTCATGTCGGCCCTCCCGGCCATGGCGTTGCGATGAGCCACCTCTACGCAGTTCACTTTGTGATGTAAAGTGCTTTTTCGTAGACGTCCCCAGCGGCGCCGGGGCCCCGATGTCGTCATCAGGGAGCCCCGCCATGTCCGACACGCCGATTCTGCACCACTTCGACGCCTCGCCCTTCTCCGAGAAGGTGCGTCTGCTGTTCGGGCTCAAGGGCCTCGGCTGGAGCTCGGTCGAGATCCCCAGCCTGATGCCCAAGCCGGACTACCTGCCCCTGACCGGCGGCTATCGCCGCACGCCGTCCCTGCAGATCGGGGCGGACGTCTATTGCGACACCCAGGTGATCCTGGCCGAGGTCGAGCGCCGCTGGCCGGCGACGGCGGCGGTGCGCGGGGGCCTCGACTGGGCGATCAACCTCTGGGCCGACCGGCTGTTCTTCCAGGCCACCGTGCCGATCATCTTCGGGGTTCTGGGCGACCATGTCCCGGCCGACTTCATCAAGGACCGCGAGGCCATGTCCGGCCGGCCGTTCGACGTCGCCGCCATGAAGGCCGCCGGCGGCCCGCTGAAGGGCCAGTGGCGCGCCCACGCCGGCTGGATCGAGGACCAGCTGGCCGCCTCCGGCACGGGCTGGCTGAACGGCGAGGCCGCCGGCCTGGCCGACATCGCCGCCTGGATGAATGTCTGGTTCCTCGACAACGCCCTGCCCGGCGCCTCCGCCCCGCTGACCGCCGGCTTCCAGCACTTCGGCGACTGGTCGGCCCGCGTCCGCGCCATCGGCCACGGGACCCGCACGGAAATGCCCGCCGCGGACGCCCTGGCGCTGGCCAAGGCCGCCTCCCCCGCCGCCGCCCCGCCCCACGACGCCGCCGACCCGCTGGGCCTGAGCCCCGGCGCGGCGGTGGTGGTCATGGCCGACGACTACGGCCGCGACCCGGTCACCGGAACCCTGGTCGCCGCCAACCGCGAACGCGTGGTCCTGGCCCGCGATCACGAAGCGGTCGGAACCGTGCACGTGCACTTCCCGAGGGCAGGCTACATCGTCGTTCCGGGGTAGGGCTTGCAGGGGTCGCGACGCGCCTGGCGGCGCGCCTCACCCTGACGAAGCAGGGCGCGGCCCACTGACGTCGTCATCCCGAGGCGCGAGCTCTCGGGCGCGCGTCGCGACGGACGCACGGCGCCTCGGCGCCCCGCGTCAGAGCCGGAACCCGCCCTCGTTGATCTTCGCGAACCCGGCCTTCGTGACCTTCGTGAAGGCCTTCTTCACGGGATTGCGGAAGTAGACCGGGTCCTTGACCTTCGCGGGGTCGTAGCCGTCGGCGACCTGGTCGACCTTGCGGTACTTGAAGGTGCCGGTGGTCTCGATCTGGCGCTGCAGCCGGATGAACAGCGGCTGGGCGTAGGGGGGCAGGCAGGACTCGACATGGGCGTGGAAGGCGACGAGGTCGAAGTCGTCGTCGACGGTCAGGGAGGCCATGCCGGCGCGGCCGTCCTGGCCGGGCACGGCGACGCCATAGACGTTGGCCTCAACCACGCCGGGGGCCTCGGCCAGACGGTCGGCGACCTCGCCGGTGGAGACGTTCTCGCCCTTCCAGCGGAAGGTGTCGCCGATGCGGTCGATGAAGTAGAAATAGCCCTCGGCGTCCTGGCGCATCAGGTCGCCGGTGCGGAACCAGGCGTCGCCCTTCTCGAAGACGTCGTGGAGGATCTTCTTCTCGGTGGCCGCCTTGTCGGCGTAGCCGGTGAAGCTGGTGCGGGAGTCGCTGGCGTCGATGCGGCCCAGGCACTCGCCGATCTGGTCGGGGCCGCACTCGATGCAGAGCCCGTTCGGGCCGCGGATCGGCTGTTCGGTCTCGATGTCGAACTGGACGAGGCGGGCGTTGATGCGCTTCTTCAGCCACTTGGGCACCCGGCCGATGGCCCCGGCCCGGCCGTCGAAGTTGAACATCGAGACGTTGCCTTCGGTCGCGCCGTAGAACTCGAGGACATTGGGGATGGCGAAGCGCTCGACCATGTCTTCCCAGACGTCGCCGCGCAGCCCGTTGCCGAAGGCCTGGCGCAGCTTGTGGGAGCGCTCCAGCGGGTCGGCCGGACCGTTGACCAGGTAGCGGCACAGCTCGCCGATGTAGACGAACATGGTGCAGTTCTCGGCGTGGATGTCCTGCCAGAAGTGGGTGGTCGAGAACTTCTTGCGCAGCACGATCGAGCCGCCGGTCAACAGGCCGGCGCCCATGGCGCAGAGGCCGCCGGTGGCGTGGTAGAGCGGCAGGACCTGGTAGATGCGGTCGGACGCCAGCGCCCCGGTCGAGCCGGCGAAGCCCCGCATGTAGAGCTGGGCGCGCATGTGGTTGATGCGCGCCGCCTTCGGCAGACCCGTCGTGCCGCTGGTGTAGATCCACAGGGCGGTGTCGCTGGCCCGCAGGTCGTCGCGGGCGGTCAGGCGATCGGGGCGAAGGTTGCTGCAGCTCTTCAGCGCGGCGGTCAGGTCGCGGCGGTCGCCGGTGACGGGACCCAGCGTCCACTGGGCGACATGCTTGCTCAGCTGGCCGCGGACGGCCTCGAAGGCCGGAGACGTCTCGCCGTCGACCAGGCAGTGCAGCGCGCCGGAAATGTTCAGGCAGTGCGCCAGCGGGGCGCCGGTCAGGTTGTTGTTGATCAGGGCGGTGGCCACCCCCACCTTGGTCAGGCCGTACCAGATCGGCAGGTAGTCCATGCGGTTGGGCATGAACAGCGCCACGGTCTGGCCGCGGGTGATGCCCTGCTCCTTGGCCCAGTGGGCGTAGCGGTTGGCCAGGGCGTCCATCTCGCCATAGGTGATGGTCTTGCCCTCGAAGGTGATGGCCGGGCGATCACGATGCTTGTCGACCGAGGCCTCGAGGTCATCGCAGATCAGGTTGCGACTGTCCGGGCTGATCGACTTGACCCACTTCAACGTCCGTTGAAGCCCCTTGAAGAACCGGACCTCCCGCGTGATCCGCGTCCTGATATTCATTTTCCACCTTTCAACGCCGCCGGACCGACGTTCGCCCGCAAGGCGAATCCCGGTCAAGGCGAGGCTGGGGCCCAGGCGTTGCGACGCGGTGAATGTTGCTCAAACGCCGCACTTTTGCAGCGCCGCCCCGGCGCGTCAGGCCCGGCGCACCAGGATGACGCCGGCGAACACCAGCCCGACGCCCAGGATCCTGGTCAGATTGATCGGCCGGGGGGCGATGCCGAAACCGCCGAAGTGGTCGACGAGCATTCCGGCCACCAGCTGCCCGGCGATCATCAGGGTGATGGTCGAGGCCACCCCCAGACGGGGCGCGGCGAATGCCGCGGCGACGACGAAGACCGCGCCATAGGCGCCGCCCAGCCAGGCGTACCAGGGCAGCGCCTGCACGCCGCCCCAGTCCGGCCGCACCCGCAGCGCCAGCACCGCGACCAGCAGCACCAGGGTCCCGACGGCGAACGACACGAAGGCCGCGTTGACCGGCGAGTTGAACGGCCTGGCCAGCATGGCGTTGGTCGGGGCCTGCAGGGCGGTGAACATGCCCCCGACCACGCAGGCGCAGAGGGCGATCAGCAGGACGGAGGCGGCGGAAGGCGGCGTGCTCATGCCGTTTCCCATAGCCGCCGACGCGCGCCCATGCTCGTGAAATCAGGCGCCGGCCGCGGCGAGCTGCTCGCGCCAGGCGGCGGTGGCGTCCTTGAGGGCCTGATCGAGCGACCAGGCCGACAGCCCCTCCCCGTCGATGACCTGCAGCTCCTCATAGACGAACGCCGCCTCGCCGTGATCACGCCAGGCCTGCTGCATGGTCCGGTTGAGACTGCTGCCCAGCCGAAGGGAGAACCAGATGCCGTTTTGCCGGTTGAGCAGTTCGCGGCTGGACCCGACCCAGACCTGTCCGCCGGCGGCGCAGCGCACGGCGAACACGCCGGGCCGGGCCTTGCGCTCCCTGTAGGCCGCGGTCAGCTCCCGTTTGCGGTCGCGGTTCACGCCAGCCTCGCCAGGGTGAGGGCGTGATCGCGCACGTCGGCCGGCCAGTCGCCGATTCGCGCCCGAAAGGCCTCGGCGTCGCCGGCGAACAGGGCGCGGGCGGCCTCCTCGTAGCCGGGACGGTCGCCCGCCATCGTGGTCAGGAAGCGGTAAGCCGCGTCGCGGCCCAGGCGGGCCTGTTCGGCCGGATCGCGTTGAGCGGCCTCGACCAGCTTGCGCAGGGCGACGGAGGCGCCGCCCGGCTGGCGCGAGAGCCAGTCCCAGTGGCGGGGCAGCAGGGTCACCTCACGGGCCGTGACGCCCAGCTTCGGACGGCCGGGTCCGCGCGGCGTCGCTTCCGCCGGCGCGACCAGGCGGCCGGCGACCTGATCGGGCGTTCCGCGAAGGTCGAGGTCCAGCGTGCGGCCGTCGTCGTCGCGGAAGATCAGCACGCGCGCCGGCTCGGCGAGGCCGGCGATCAGGCGCGCGACCTCCGCCAGCGGACCCCGGGCGAGGCGGTGGTCGCCATCGAAGGCGGTTACAGGGGTCGAGGCGTCGTGCACGGCGGGCTCCGGACTGGGAGCCTCTTTTTACCCGGAC
>JBIKTU010000155.1:0-5341 GCA_044347965.1 Caulobacter sp. | reverse complement strand
CTGGCGAAGTAGCCGCTTTGCGTGCTTCGACACGCCGCTTCGCGGCTGCTCAGGATGACGTCTGTTGAAGGCTATCTTGCCACGTCATGCTGAGCAGCGCTCGAAGAGCGCGTGTCGAAGCACGCAGGGAAGCTCAGTCCGCGTACACCGCCGCGCGCTTCTGCATGTTCGACATCACCGCCTCGATCTGGTTGGGCGTGCCGATCAGGGCGGTCTGCTCGACGGACTCCGCCAGCAGCACGGTCTTCTGGTCGGCGCCGGAGGCGGCCAGGTTAAACAGCCGCTTGTCGGCGCGAATGGCGTGCGGGTTCCGGCCCGCGATCTCGGCGGCCAGGGCCAGGGCGTCGGCGCGCGGATCAGCGCAGACCCGGGTGGCGAAACCGAGCGAAACTGCTTCCTCGCCGGTGAACTGCCGGCCGCTGTAGGTCAGCTCGCGCACCACGTCGTCGCGGGCCATCTGGCGCATCAGCACCAGCCCGGCCATGTCGGGCACCAGGCCCCACTTGATCTCCATGATCGACATGCGCGTGTCCGCCGTCACAAAGCGAATGTCCGCGCCGAGGCAGAGCTGGAAGCCGCCGCCGAACGCCACGCCGTGGACGGCGGCGATCACCGGAACCGGGATCTCGCGCCAGACCATGACCGCGTGCTGGGCGCGGTTGCTGCCGCCCGCCGTGCGATCGGCGGTGACCAGGGTCTCGGTCCCGCCCTTGCGCTCGCCGGATGCCATCTTGCCGAAGTTGCCCATGTCCAGCCCGGCGCAGAAGGCGCGGCCTTCGCCTGACAGCACCACGACACGGACGCCCGGCTCGGTCTTGAGCCGTTCGCCGGTCTCGATCAGCGCCGAGAACATGGCGTCGTCGAGGGCGTTCATCTTGTCGGTGCGGATCATCCGGACGTCGGCGACGCCGCCTTCGATGGTCACGGAGATACGGTCTTCGGCGCTCATGGCGGGCGTTTCCCTGTCGAGTTTGCGACAGCTAACGGCGTGGGCGGCGCCTCCGCAAGCCTGTCGCGAGGGAACCCCGGGGCCTTTTGGCCGCTTGTCGTTGTTGCCCCCGTCCATCCGCGCCGATAGAGATGCGACGAAAGAGGCGGCGTCCGCGCCGTCCGGGGAAAGAGTGACTATGGCGCCCAGATCCAGGACGAAGAAGGCGGCCGGCGGCATCCTCTGGGATCTGCTGACCTTCGACCGGCTGATGACCGGCCCGGTCGTGCACCTGATCTATTGGGCCGGCCTGGGCGTGATTCTGCTGGGCGCGTTCGGCGCTATCGGCGCCGCGGTAGGCGTGGCGCTCAACGACGACAATCTGATCGGCAAGCTGCTGGCCCTGCCGGTGACCGTCGCCGGCCTGCTGGTCTGTATGGCGCTGGCGCTGCTTTGGCGGTCATTCTGCGAGCTGTACGTCGCTGTCTTCCGTATCGCTGACGACCTGCGCGCCCTGCGCCAGGCCAGTGACGCCGACCATGTGCTCAAGCGACCGGTTCCGCCGCAGGACGGTCAGTAGAAGTCCTCGACCCAGGACCTGATCGGCAGATCCGACCCGCTCCGCGCGGCGCGCGCATCATGCGGCGCGTCGGCCGCCCGCGTTGGCGATGAGAGCCTCGAGCGCGTCGGTGTCGACGCCCTCGGCCAGAAACTCCACGTGCGCGATCCCGTCCTGATGGCGCAGGGTTCGGCCGATCAGAGGGGCGGCCAGCCCGGCGATGCTGATCTGGACATCGCCCTGGAAGGGCTGTTCGCCCGAGAGCACGGCCGCGCCGCCGAGCGAGATGTCACAAAGGACGGCCCGGATCTCCGACCGGCCGTCCCAGACCCGCACCGGCAATTCGACCTCGAAGCGGGGGTGCTTGCGGCGCTCCACTTCGTCGGTCGAGGTGCGGACGACCCGCACAAGGGTCTCGCTTAGCGAGGCGACGGAGTCTCCCACCTCGACGGACAGGCGATCAACGGATGAGGCGATCTCGCCGGCCCGCCGGGCCTCGGTCGTCACCGCGGCGATGTCGGCGGCCATCTGCTCGGCGGTCTGGCTGGTCTCGGCCATGCTGGAGGCGATGGCGTCCGTCGCCTGCGCCTGCTGCTCCACGGCGGCGGCGATGGCGGCGCTGGCGCGTTCCATGGCCGTGATCCTGCGGGTGATGCCACCGACGGCGCAGGCCGTTTCCTGGGCCGATTCGTCCACGCCGTTGATCAGGCCGCGGATGTTGGCGGTCGCTTCGGCGGTCTGACGGGCCAGGACCCGGACTTCCTGAGCGACAACCGCGAAGCCCTTGCCGCTGTCGCCGGCCCGGGCGGCCTCGACCCCGGCGTTCAGGGCCAGAAGGTTGGTTTGCCGGGCGATGTCGTCGATGACCTCGGTGACATGCGAGATCTGGGCGACCGCTGCGTTGAGCTTGCCGATGGCGACGTCCGCCTCGCCGGCGGCGGAGGTGACGGCGTCCGAGGTGGTCCGGGCCGCCTCCACCTCCTGACGGATGTTCAGGATGGCGGCGTCCAGGCTGTCGGCGAGCGCCACGGTCGAGCGGGTCCGGGCCAGCGTGGCCGTCGCGGCGACCGACAGCACGCCGCTGCGCTTGTCGACGTCGTTCGCCAGGCGAGCCATGGCGCCGGCCTGGCTGGTCATCATCCGCGAGCTCTCGGCCACGGTGCTCACGGCGCTGCGGGTTTCCTCTTCGACGCGCTGGGCCATGTCCATCAGCGCGATCGCGCGCTTCTGTTCGCCCTCCGCCTGATCGCGCCGGACGCGCTCGGCGGTCTCAAGCTGCTGGGCGCGCAGCCGGCCGGTCTCCTCCGCCTGGTCCCTGAAGTGACTGAGGGCCCTGGCCATCTCGCCGAGCTCGTCTGTCCGCTCGGTATGATCGATGCGGACTGAGTTGTCGCCGCCTGCCAGCTGGCTCATGGTCGAGGTAAGGTCGGCCAGCGGGGTGGCGACCTCGCGGATGATCCGCCGCCCCTGCCTGCGGGTCAGGACGATGGTGGCGCCGAGGATGCCGAGGAGAAGGATCGCGCCGACGGCGGTTCCCCATCGGGCGAGCTGCTCGGTTCCCTGATTGGCCTTGTTCGTCTGGGCGACCAGGGCGTCCACGGCGCCGCGGTGTTCGGCGTAGGCCGCCGAAACGGTGCGAAACCCCGCTTCGATCGCCTCGGCGTCGCCGCCCTCGATCGCGGGCAGGTAGGTCTGTTCGACCGCCGTCCAGAACCGCTCGCCCGTTTCGCCGACCTCTTCCAGGATGGCGGTCATGAGCTGAGCCTTCAGCGGGGACTCCGCCCAGTAGGTCTGGCGCGCCCGGAATTCGTCGTGCAGCACCCCCAGTCGCGCGATCCGGGCCTCATGCTCGTCCTTGCCGGCGGTGCGCAGCAGGCTGGTCTCGAGATAGGCTTCGATGACGTACGCGGGAGGAGGCAGGATATCGGCGATCAGATCCTTGCCCCGGACGACCTCGCCATAGACCGGTCCATTGACCCGCAGGGTCTGCAACGTCACGAAGCTGACGGCGGCGGTGACCAGCATCAGGCCGATCACCAGGGTCTGGAATCCAACCACCGATTGTTGGAAGCCCTTCGACGCGCGCATAGAGTCACCCATCTCAATGATTCGGGTAAGCTTTCACCGAGATTGTTACCGGCATGTATATTTGCCGTATCTTTCCGGACAGGGGCGAAGTTGCTCAAGTAGACTGCCTGTTTATCAGGCAGAATATGACGCGTTGATCCCCCGGAGCCGTGCCGGCCGCGCGATCAGCCGCGGCCGCGCAACGCCCTCACCACCGCACCATAGGTCGCCTTCGGTCGCCCTGCGCTGTCGAACATCAGCGGGGCGTCACGCGCGTTCTCGCGGGTCAGCCAGCTGTCGCCGTCGCGCAGACCCCAGACGGTGAAGGCGAACTGCTGGCGCTGGGGCAGGGCGGCGAAGGCGGCCATGGCCTCGCCGTACAGCGCCTCCTGCCGCCGCTCGGCGCCGGCCCGGTCGGCCAGCAGCCCGCCGCCGACGACCGAGACGTCCAGTTCCGACAGATGGATCGGCAGGCCAAAGCCGGCCAGCGCCTTCAGCGTCCGGGTGATCGCCCCGGCCGGCAGGTCGGCGTCCAGATGCGTCTGGCAGCCGATGCCGCCCAGCGGCACGCCCGCGTCCAGCAGCTGCTCGATCAGCCGCATGTAGCTGGCCAGTTTCGCCGGCTTACTCTCAAGGTGATAGTCGTTGGTGAACAGCACCGCCTGGGGATCGGCGGCCCGGGCCGCCTCGAAGGCGACCTTGAAGTGGCCGATCTGGCCCAGCTTGCGGCTCCACAGGCTGTCGCGAGGCCCGGAACCGTCGTCCCTGATCGGCTCGTTGACCACGTCCCAGCCCGACGCCAGCCCGCGATAGCGGCCGACCATGGCGGTGACATAGTTGGCCAGGGCCCCGGCGAAGCTCTGGCGGCTCTCGTCCAGCCGGGCGAAGGCCTCCGGCTCGTTGGCGTACCAGACCAGCGTATGGCCGAAGAGCCGCATGCCCCGCTCACGGGCGAAGGCGGCGATGGCGTCGGCGCGGTCGAAGCGGAACGACCCGTCGGCCTGGACCACATACTCCATCTTCATCTCCCACTCGGCGGTGAGCTGGGTGAAGTGGGTGGCGGCCAGCGAGGTCCAGGCGGAGTCGCTGAGCTGCGCGGCCTGGACCGCGACCCCGACAGGGAAGGGGGCGAGCGACTTGAGGGGTGTGCCGTCCACCGGCTGCGCGGCGGCGGGTTCCCGGGAACAACCGGCGAGAGCGAGGCCCGAGAGTATGGCCATGCGGCGTGTTACCGGATGCTCCCCTCTGGGGGAGCTGTCGGCGCGCAGCGACGACTGAGGGGGTGTTTCGGACGCCGATAAACCCCCTCCGTCTCCGCTTCGCGGAGCCACCTCCCCCAAAGGGGAGGATCTGGAGAGGCGGCGCTTCACGGTGTCACTGAGCGTAGGCGTAGGGGACAGGTTAAGGTGTCCCTCGGGACACCTTAACCTGTCCCCGATGGAGCGCGTCTTCACCGGCCCGACATCCGCCGCAGGCCCAGCTCGTCGAGGGCGGCGGTGTCGCGGCGGTCCTGTTCCTTGCGGGCGGCGGTGGCGTGGGCGTCGTTGACGTGCTCGTACTTCTTCAGGGCCTCGAAGGCCTCGGACAGCGCGTCGCGGGCGCCGGCCTCCTCGCGGCCGATGGCGTCGATGTCGGCCTGGACGGCGGCCTTGCGCTGCTTGAGCCCCTCGCGGAAGCCGGCGAGGTACCAGCCGGCCTCGGCGTCGTTCCGGGCGCGCAGCAGCTCGGCCTCGCCCTCGGCCTCGAGCACGACCAGGCGCAGTTCGGCTGTGGTGCGCCGATCGACG
>JBIKTU010000154.1:0-5343 GCA_044347965.1 Caulobacter sp. | reverse complement strand
CTGCTGCGCTGGGGCGTCGCCCTGGCCTGCCTCGGCAACCTGATCACCGTGTTCGCGCCGGACTACTGGACGGTGGTGGCGGGCTACGCCATCTCCGCCCTCGGCTACGGCTTCGCGCGGCCGGGCTTCACCGCCGGCGCGTCCCTCGCCGTCAAGATGGAGGACCAGGCCAAGGCGGCCGGGTACATCGCCGCGGTGAACGGCCTGAACGTGATCATCGCACCGCTGTTCGTCGGGCTCTATGAGGCCGTGGCCTGGGCGCCCTTCCTGCTGAACGCCGTCATCCTGGCCGGCCTGCTGGTCTACGCCCTCCGCAACCGGATCCTGCGCGAGGCCGGCGAGCGGGGGGAAGACGATGACGACTCCACCCTGGCCCTGCTCGAACGCAGCGACGAGGGCGGGGTCTAGGCGTCATTGCGTCCTTCGACACGCCGCTTCGCGGCTGCTCAGGATGACGTATCTGGAAGGCTTTTCACCTACGTCATGCTGAGCAGCGCTCGAAGAGCGCGTGTCGAAGCACGCAGGGCCTCAGATCCCCGCCTCGGCCCTCAGCCGCCGGACCATGTCCACCGACAGGTAGCCGTCCGCCGGCAGGCCGCGCGAGGCCTGCCAGCCACGCAGGGAGGCGCGGGTGTTGACGCCGATGACGCCGTCCGGCGCGCCCGGGTCGAAGCCCAGCTTCGCCAGCGCCGCCTGGGCCGCCTTGCGGTCGTCCAGCGACAGCGGAACCTCGTAGGGCCAGGGTCGCACCAGCTGCCCGCCGCCAGAGAAGCCCTCGGCCAGTGTGCCCACCCCAAGGGCATAGGCCGTCGAGTTGTTGTAGCGCCGGATGGCCATGTGGTTCGGGAAGGTCAGGAACAGCGGTCCCGCCGCCCCGGCCGGCGCGATCAGCGTCGTCTGGGCCGCCCGGTCGGCCGTGCTCCACGGCAGGCCGTCGGCCCGGCGAACGCCGCGCGTGGCCCAGCCGTCCGGCGTGTCCTTCAGCGTCTCCACCACCGAGTAGTCGAAGCCGTCCGGCGCGAGGACCTCACGGTGCCAGCTCTCGCCGCGCTTCCAGTTGGCGCGGGCCATGTAGTTGCCGGTCGAGAACAGGGCGTCGGCGGTCGAGCCCCAGATGTCGCGCAGCCCGTCGCCGTCGCCGTCCACGGCAGTGGACAGATAGACCGAGGGCAGGAACTGCGTCTGGCCCATCGCGCCGGCCCAGCTGCCCCTCAGGCGCCCGCGCGAGGCCTCGCCCGAGCCGATGATCTTCAGCGCCGCGATCAGCTCCCCCTCGGCCCAGTCGCGGCGGCGGCCGTGCGCGGCCAGGGTGGCCAGCGAGCGGACGACGTCCATGTCGCCCTGGATCTTGCCGAACGCCGACTCCAGCGCCCAGACGGCCAGGACGATGTCGCGCGGCACGCCGTAGCGGGCCTCGATCTGGCCAAGATACGGCAGGGTCTCGCGGAACCGGCGGCCCTGGGCCAGGCGGTCGGCGGTGGCCACACCCTTCACATAGTCGCCGATCGGCTTGGAGAACTCCGGCTGGCGACTGTCGGCCGACTCGGCCCGGCTGTCGGGCGTCAGGCCGGCGAGTTCACGGTCCAGCACGGCGGCCGGGACGCCGGCGGCGCGGGCGCGGGCATAGAAGCCGCTGATCCAGCTGTCGAAATTGGGGTCGCCCGAGGTTCCGGAAGGTCCGGTCGACACCGGCGTCGGCGCGGGCCCGGGAGCCGGCGTCATCACGGCCGGGGTCGGCGTCAGCTGCGGGTCAGCGCAGCCGGCCAGGGTCAGAACGATGAAGGAGCGACGATCCATGAGCGCAGCCTAGACGCCATCCGCCAGAGGGCTCAATCACAAGCCCGCGAAAATCATTAAGCGCAAAGGCCTTCTCGCCACGCGCAACCACGCCGCTCGACGTTGACTCCTTCGCCGCCGCCGCCTATAGCCGCCCGCTCTGGAAACATCCGGGAAGCAAGGACGCCGTCTGGCCGTCCGCCGCGACCCCGCCAACGGTAGACTAGGGTCATGAAGGTCAGAAGCTCGCTGAAGTCGCTGAAGAACCGCCACCGCGACTGCAAGCTCGTGCGTCGCAAGGGCGTTCTGTACGTGATCAACAAGACCGACCCGCGCTTCAAGGCGAAGCAGGGCTAGTCACCCTTGCGTACGCCCAGGGCCGTTCTCTGGGACGTCGGCAATGTGATCGTGGACTGGAGTCCGCGACGTCTCTATCAGAAGATCTTCAAGGAACCGGCCGCCTGCGACCGGTTCCTTTCGTCTGTCTGCACCATGGCCTGGCACATGGAGACGGATCGCGGCCTCGCGCCCGAAGCCAACACCCGCCTGCTGATCGAGCGCTTTCCCGAGCATGAGGCCGCCATCCGCGCCTGGTGGGATCGCTGGGACGAGATGTTCGACGGCGCGATTCCGCAGACGGAAGCGGCCATGGAGGCCCTGGCCCTCGTCGGCGTGCCCCAGTACGGCCTGACCAACATGTGGACCGGAACCTGGCCCTTCGTGCAGAGCCTGAGCCCCGCCTTCCGCCACCTGCGCGACACCGTGGTCTCGGCCGAGGAAGGCCTGATCAAGCCCGACCCGGCCATCTACGCCGTGGCGCTGGCCCGCACCGGTCTGGAGCCGGCCGACCTGCTGTTCGTCGACGACTCGGCCGCCAATATCGAGGCGGCGCGGGCGCTCGGCTTTCATGTCCACAGGTTCGAGGACCCCCGGGGCCTCTGGCCGGCCCTGATCGGCCACGGACTGCTTGAGGCCGGGGCCGTCGAGGGGTAGACCCTCGGCCTTCCCGATCCCTTCGACCTGTGAGAGCCTGTCCCCATGGCCGACGACGCCAATCCGATTGAAGTCCTCAACACCACCGCCCAGGGCCAGCTGAAGAGCATCCTGGAGCGGATCGAGCGCCTGGAAGAGGACAAGGCCGGCGTGATGGCCGACCTCAAGGAAGTCTATGCCGAGGCCAAGGGCAACGGCTTCGACGTCAAGATCATCCGCAAGGTCGTGCGCCTGCGGAAGACCGACCGGGCCAAGCGGCAGGAGGAAGAGGCGCTGATCGACCTCTACATGTCCGCCATCGGGGAAGTTTGAAGCGCAGCCCGCCAGACCCGAAGGCGCAGGCCAGGCGGGCCGCGCTGAACGCCCTGAAACGCGCCCGCCGCTCGGCCGACAAGCTGGGCGTCGAACTGTCCGAATGGGAGGGCGAGTTCCTCGGCTCCGTCGAGGACCGCCTCAAGACCTACGGCCGCGCCTTCGGCGATCCCGAGAAGGGCGCGGCCGGCCAGGCCCTGTCGATGCTCCAGGCGGTGAAGCTCAGGGAGATCACCGCCAAGGCCAAGGGTGAGAAGAAGCCGATGAAGCGTACGGCCTTCGGGCAGCGTTCGGGCGGCCCTGAGGGCGAGTAGCCCGCTCTCATCCGTCATGGCCCGACTTGCTGGGGCCACCCATGCGTGGTGAGCTTGATGTGCTTTGCGTGCTTCGACACGCGCCTGCGGCGCTGCTCAGCATGACGTGGGTAACTAGCTTTCCAGAGACGTCATCCTGAGCAGCCGCGCAGCGGCGTGTCGAAGGACGCACGGCTTGATCGGTGTTCATGGGTGGCCCGACCCCGGATCAAGTCCGGCGCTGGCCATGACGATGTTGGAGGACGTATCGGTGAAGCTTTGCGGGACGCTCATCTCGGTCGCCCTCCTCGCCGCGGCCTGCACCGCGCCAGCAGAGGTCGCTCAGGGCCCCGCGCCGGCCTGCGCCCTCCCCGCCGTCATCACCCCCGCCCCGGCCTACACCCCGCCCGCCGACGAGATCGTCGCCGATGAGCCGACGGCCTACTACATGCTGGCCCTGACCTGGGCGCCGGAGGAGTGCCGCGCCCAGGCCGGGGACCCTGACTATGTCACCCAGTGCCGGGACAATGCCTTCGGCTTCGTGGTCCATGGGCTTTGGCCCAACGGGGCGGAGCGACGGCACCCGCGCTACTGCGGCCCGGCCCCGAAGATCAGCCCCGCGACCGTGCGCCGCCACAGCTGCATGACCCCCGCGCCGACCATGCTGCAGCACGAGTGGGCCGCGCACGGGACCTGCGGCTGGGAGACGCCCGAGGCCTATTTCGCGCAGGCGGCCGACCTTTGGGAGGACATCCGGCAGCCGGCCCTGCCCTCGGGCGAGATGACCGCCGGCGCGGTGCGCGACGCCTTCGTCGCCGCCAATCCGTGGATGAAACGCCAGGGCATCTACATAAAGACGGTGCAGGACGACCGGCTGATGGACGTACGGATCTGCTACGACCTTCAGTACCGGCCCATGGCCTGCCGCTCGATCGGGGCGCCGGACCGGGTGATGCTGACGATCACGCCGATGCGGACGCCCTAGGCGCTTTCATTAAGGTCGATGTGCGAGGTTGAGCGCGGGGCAAAACGCCCTGCGGTCCGGAAGCGGCCGTTCCTCGAAACAGGCTCTGTCGTCATGCCGCTGAACAGCGTCAATACGAACGTCGGCGCGATGATCGCCCTGCAGAGCCTGAACGCCATCAACGGCGAGCTGAACACGGTGCTGCGCCGGATCAGCACGGGCCGGAAAGTCTCCAGCGCCCGCGATGACCCGGCCGCCTGGGCCATCGCCCAGACCCAGCGCGCCGAGTCGCGCGCCCTGACCGCGGTCATGGGCTCGTTGCAGCGCGGACAGTCCATCGCCGACGTCGCCCTCTCCGGCGCGGAAACCATCTCCGACCTGCTGGTGCAGATGAAGGAGAAGGCGCTGGCGGCTTCCGACCCCACGCTGTCCGCCACCGACAAGGCGGCGCTGAGCGAAGACTATGTGGCGCTGCGCAAGCAGATAGACCGGGCCGCCTCGACGGCCGAGTTCGGCGGCGTCAACCTGATCTCGTCCGGCAGCGCCGGCGCCGTTCGGGCCCTCACCAACGCCAGCGGCTCCTCGACCCTGGATATCGACCACGTCGACCTGTCGACGACCGGCGGCGCGATCAGCGGCACGGTCGCCGACCTGACCGGCGCCATCGGCGCCACCGAACTGGCCAACATCGACAGCGCCATCCGCAGCGTGAACGCGGCGGCGGCGAAGTTCGGTACGGGCGCGAAGTCCCTGGACCGCCACCTGACCTTCGTGGGCAAGCAGCAGGATGTCATCGACGCAGGCGTCGGCCGGCTGGTCGACGCGGACCTCGCCCGGGAGAGCGCCCGCCTGAGCGCGCTGCAGGTTCAGCAGCAACTCGCCGTCATGGCCCTGGGCATCGCCAACCGCGGGCCGTCCATGCTGCTTCAGCTGTTCCGGTAGGGGCTACTCCAGCCGTCTTCCCGGCGAAGGCCGGAATCTACGAAACAGGGCTCCGGAACGCGG
>JBIKTU010000153.1:0-5351 GCA_044347965.1 Caulobacter sp. | reverse complement strand
AGGTCATCTCGACCCGGTCGCGGGAAGCAAAGGCGCCCACCAGCCAGTCGCTGCGCTCGGTCGCGCCGGCCAGCCGCAGCTCCTGCGAGACCTGGTCGATGTCGTCGTGTTCGATGAAGTCCGTCTGCCGGAACGGCCCGGCGTCGGTGTCGGCGCCCCAGGTCCGCTGGAAGTCGAGATAGCCGGTGACCGAGGTCAGGGTCGCCCAGCCGAAGTCCTTCTCGACACGCAGCGTCGCCGCGCGCTGGTCGACGTCGTAGGTCGGATCGACCGAGTACTCG
This sequence comes from Caulobacter sp., assembly GCA_044347965.1. Lineage (GTDB taxonomy): Bacteria > Pseudomonadota > Alphaproteobacteria > Caulobacterales > Caulobacteraceae > Caulobacter. The sequence continues at coordinate 5,070 of JBIKTU010000153.1, read as the reverse complement.
CCCTTGAACGGATCGCCGTCGGTGTCGTTGTAGCCGAGGAAGTCCATGCACCCGGCCGAGCCCGGGCAGACGAGACTGGCCGGAGACCCCGGCGGCGGCGTGAGACCGAAGAACTCCGGGGCCCCGACTTCCGACCGCACGCGCTGGGCCTCCAGCTTGAGCAGGATGTCCCGGCCGATCAGGACGTCGCGCCGTCCGAAGTCGCGGTTGGTCGCGCGGTTGAAGAAGAAGCCCTCGTCCTGCTGCACGGCCTTGCCGCTGAACCGCAGCGCGAAGGTGTCCGAGACCGGCAGGTTGACCATGCCGTCCAGCTCGGCCGTCTCGTAGTTGCCGAGGCCGCCCGAGATCCGCCCCTCGAGGCCGCCGAAGGTCGGTTTGGCCGTGACGATGTTGATGGCGCCGGCGGTGGAGTTGCGGCCGTAGAGCGTGCCTTGAGGCCCCTTGAGCGCCTCCATCCGCTCCATGTCGAACAGGTCGAAGTTCATCAGCGCCAGCGAGCTGAGATAGACCTCGTCGACGTAGACCCCGGCGCTGGGATTGTTGGTGGCGCTGAAGTCGTTCAGCCCCACGCCGCGGATGGTCACCACCGGCAGGATGCCGGGCATGTTCTCCTTGATTTCGACGTTGGGCGTGAAGTTCGCCAGATCCGTGACCTGGGTCACCCGGCCGGCCTCGAGTTGCTCGCCGGAGACGACCGCGACGTTGACGCCCACGTCCAGGGTGTCCTGGGCCCGCTTCTGGGCGGTGACGGTGACCGCCTCGATCTCGGTCGGCGCCGTGTCCTCGGCCGCCTGGACCGCGCCCGCGATCAGGATCGCCGCCAATCCGGCCCCGCCGGCCAACCAGGCCTTGCGCCCACGCGCCCGTTGCGAATGTGAAGTCATGTCCCCGGCTCTCCCTGATGGTCTTCTGGCTGACCTCTCGGTTGCCAGTTTTTCGACACTTGAGTTTGACCAGATAACGACACGCCAAGAACGGTCCGTCAAGTTTTTCGACATCTACGTATGTCTGCGATATGTAGCGTCGAGTGCGTCGGGCGGCGAACGCGGCGACAAGGGAACCGATGAAGGACGAATCGACGGCAGCGGGCCCCAAGGGGCGGCCTTCCCGGGTGAAGCCCGCGCGCAAGCGGGCGGCCCGGCGAGACCTGCTGCTTGACGAAGCGGCGCGCCGGATCAACGCCCAGGGCGCCGGGGCCATCGTGCTGAACGACATCGCCGAGCAGGTCGGGCTGTCGCGCAACGCGCTGTACTACTACGTCGCGGACCGGGCCGACCTGGTGTTCCGCTGCTATCTGCGGGCCTGCGAGGCGACCGCCGACAACCTCGCCACGGCCTACGACAAGGGGACGGACCCGTCCGACCGGGTCCGCCGCTTCGTCGAGGGCGAGCTTGACTTCGACCAGCCCGAGCAGGCGGTGCTGACTGACATCGACTACCTGCCCGAGCCGCAGCGCCGATTGATCCAGGAGCATCAGGCGCGCAACGTCTCGGCGCTTCAGAGGCTGCTCACCGAGGGGATCGCCGAGGGCGCGTTCCGCCCCTGCGAAACCGAGATCGCCGCCCAGTCCCTGACCGGCCTGATCTCCTGGACCCGGCTGTCAGCGGGCTGGCTTGATCATCGCGACGATCGCAAGGCGCGCCGTCGCGCATCGGCGGCGATCAGCGACCTTTTCCTGGGCGGCTTCAGCGCCGACCCGCTCGCCGAGACCCGCTGCGCGATCGACGTCGAGGTCCTAGTCGCCCGTCCCTACAACGCCTTCGACCGCAAGCAGACCAACGAGATCAAGATCGGCCAACTGATCGCGGCGGCCTCCCGGCTGTTCAACAGGCGCGGCATCGATGGCGTCTCCCTTGACGAAATCAGCGCCAGCGTCGGCGCGACCAAGGGCGCGGTCTATCACTACTTCGACGACAAGGCCGATCTGGTGGTGCGCTGCTACAGGCGGGCCTTCGAGCTGTACGACCTGATCATGGACACCTCGATCAGGACCGGTCGAACCGGCCTGGAACGGGCATTGATGACCCTTCACCTCAACGTCCAGGCCCAGGCAGGACCGCTGTCGCCGCTGATGCTGCAGCCGGGCCGCCTGTCGTTGCCCGCCGAGGAGCTGGAGCGCATCAGCCGGGCGTCGAAGCGGTTGCGCATGGCCTCGACCCGCAACCTGCGCCAGGGAATAGCCGACGGCTCCTGTCGCCCCGGCGACAGCACCTTCATGGGCGAGGTTGCCGCCGGCATCTTCCTGTGGCTGCCCAAGTGGCTGCCGGAGACCTATCCGTTGTCGCCCATGCGCATCGCCGACGAGATCACCGATCTCATCGGCCACGGCATCGAGAAAAGGGCAGCCTAGAGCCTAGACCAGCGTGCGCCTGTACATCGTCAGCAGGGCCGCCCAGGCGCGCTCGGCCTGAACCTCGTCGTAGACGGCGCTGCCCCTGACGCACCAGCCGTGGGCGGCGGGATAGACCTCGATTGCCGAGGTGCGTCCGGCCGCGTCCATCGCGACCTTCAGCCTGTCCTTGATGGTCGGATCCTGCCTGTCGTCATTGTCGGCCACCGCGACGAGGAACTCCGCCGTGGTCTTCGTCAGCAGCAGGTGCGGGCTGGTCGGCTGGTCGGTATAGAGCCCGCCGCCGTGGAAGCTGCCCACCGCGCCGATCCGGCCGCTGACCGCCGCGGCGGTGCGGAACGAGAGCGGTCCGCCCATGCAGTAGCCCTGGACGCCGGCCCGCTTGCGGGTGTCGGTCTGCTTGAGGCCGTCGAGGAAGGCCATATAGGCGACGGCGTCGCGATCCGTTCCCTCGGGCGTCACGGTGGCGCGCATCGGCGCGAGTTTGGCCCGATTCTCGGGGTTGGAGAAATTGAACGCGCCTTCGACCACCGGCGCCTTTCTGACGCGGTAGTAGAGGTTGGGAACGAGCACGACATAGCCCTCGCCCGCCAGGCGGCGGCCCATCTCCCGAAACGCCGGGCGCAGGCTGACCACATCCGGCCAGATCAGCACGGCCGGCCAGGGCCCCTTGCCCTCGGGATAGTAGAGCGCGGCGTCGGCCAGGCCGTCCGGCGTCCTGATCTCGACATCCGTCTCGATCACCGCGACGCCGGCGCGGGCGGCGCCGGCCACGCCTGCCGCGGCGAGGCCCAGAAGGCCAAAGCCTCGACGCGACACTGTCGGGTCGACGATCAGGCCAGGGTGAATGTCGTCATCGCACATGAGAGACCTCGTTGCAGGCGACCGGAGGTCACCCATTTGAGGGGACAACACCCTCGCAAGGAACGTGTTCGCTGCAAGGACCAGCGACCACCGCCCTACTCCGGACGCTGCAGCGGCGGAAGCTCCCCCGCACCGTCGGGCCGCTCGGCCTGCTGGACCCGGCCCGCCACGTTGCGGGTCATGACGGCGCGCAGGGACTCCGAAAGCGCTGCCCTTTCGTCCGGCGGCAGCGTCGCGGCGTAGGCCGTGATGCTCTGCTCCAGCCGGCTGCGCGCCTTGAATTCCAGCGCCCGCGCCCGCTCCAGATCCGCCGCGACCGCCGCGGCGTCGTAGGGGGTGTTCGCCATGGCGTCGAAGGCCTGGCGCTTCAGGCGGCGGGACTCGATCAGGTCCGGCCGAGCCTCCCGCGTCGCCTGCGCCAACGCCTGGCGGTAGCCCTGCCGGTGGGCTTCCGACAGGGCGCGGCCGGCCGCCCAAAGCGGCGCCCGACGCGGCCCGGCGGCGGCCTGGGTTTCAGCGCCGCGCTGGCCTCCGCCAAACACAAGCGCGCCGACGCCAAGGCCGACGAGGAACAGGTTCAGGGCCAGCGATATCACCAGCCCGATCAGAAGCCACCGCCCCTTCATGTGACGCCTCCGAGGTCTTCGCCAAGGCCGGTGTCGTAGAGGTTCGCGAGCAGGGCATCGTCATCGCCGGCCGGCGCCTGGATCGGGGACAGACTGACGCCGGCCATCACACCGGCGGCGGTCGCGGCGGCCAGACCGACGCCGACGCCGGCTCCGCTGATCCAGCGCCAGAGGCCTGACCGCTGCGGACGCGCCGCCGGGGCAGCCGCGATGATGCTGTCCCGCAGGGCGTTGGACGGGGACAGGGCGGGCGCCTCGTCCATCAGGGCGTCCATGGCGCGGGCCTCGGCGAGGACGGCGTCCGCCTGCCCGGGCGCGGCGGCCATGAAGGCATAGGCGTCGTCCTGCGTCTCCGCCGGCCAGCGCGCGATCACGCCACCCCAGGCGTCGGCGAGAAGTTGGAACCGTTCGAACGTCATCATCCTACTCCTTGAGGTCCGCCAGCGCCGAGCGCAACGCCCTTCGGCCGCGCGCCAGCAGGCTTTCCAGCGCCTCGACGGAAACCCCCATCAAGCCGGCCGCCTCGATATTCCCCAGCTCCTGGTAGTGGCAGAGCACTATCGCCTCCCGCTGCCGCTCCGGCAGGGCGCCGAGCGCGGCGGTCACCCGGTTCGAGGTGTCGATCGCCAGCAGTCCCCGGTCGGGCGCCGGGCCGGTATCGACCTGCTCCGGCGGCTCGGCCATCGGCTGCTCGCGACGCCGCCGCAGGCGGTCGTAGCAAAGGTTCAGGGCCACGCGGTGCAGCCAGGTGTCGAACCGCGCCGCGCCGGGCGTCCAGCTCGGGGCCTGCCTCCAGGCGCGCAGAAACACCTCCTGGGCGACATCCTCGGCCTCGGCGACATCGTTCAGGATCCGGTGCGCCAGCCGGAGCATGCGCGGCAGCTTGCGGGCCACCAGCGCCTGAATGGCCGCCGGATCGCCGCGCCCCACGCGCGCCACCAGGTCCTGGTCGGGATCGTTGACCGTCAAGCAAAGCTCCACACCGGCGGTGCGCCCCCCGGCCCGCCGCCGCCCGCGAAGGGGCGGCTCGCGCAGGGGCGTCAGAGACCGCCGCCACCCTGGCCGCCCATCGGCCCCTTGCGTGCGGCCTGCATCTCGGCCGCGGTCAGGGAGCCGTCGCCATTGACGTCCATCCGCGAGAAGCGACGCTCGACCATCTTCTCGATTTCCGAGGCGACAAGGAAGCCGTCCTTGTTGGCGTCGAGCATGCCGAACATGCGGCCGCCGCCT
>JBIKTU010000152.1:0-5356 GCA_044347965.1 Caulobacter sp. | reverse complement strand
GCCGGTCTGAAGGCGCAGCTCCAGCACCTTCTGCCACAGGGCGCGGGCGTCGACCTCCTTGAGGATCTCGCCGGTCTTGGGCGAGCGCAGGCCGAACTTCTCGCCATCGCGGACGGCGTGCATGAACTCGTCGCTGATCGAGATGCCGTGGTGCAGGTTCAGGGACTTGCGGTTGAAGTCGCCCGACGGCTTGCGGATCTCGAGGAACTCCTCGATCTCGGGGTGGTGGATGTCCAGGTACACCGCCGCCGAACCGCGACGCAGGCTGCCCTGGCTGATGGCCAGCGTCAGCGAATCCATGACGCGGATGAAGGGGATGATGCCGCTGGTCTGTCCGGCGCCCTTGACCTTCTCGCCGATGGAGCGGACGCCACCCCAGTAGGTGCCGATGCCGCCGCCGTTGGCGGCCAGCCAGACGTTCTCGTTCCAGGCGCCGACGATGCCGTCCAGGCTGTCGCCGACCGCGTTCAGGAAGCAACTGATCGGCAGGCCGCGCTCGGCGCCGCCGTTGGAGAGCACCGGCGTGGCCGGCATGAACCACAGGCGGCTCATGTAGTCGTAAACGCGTTGGGCGTGCTCGGCGTCGTCGGCATAGGCCGTGGCGACGCGGGCGAACATGTCCTGGTACGACTCGCCGGGCAGCAGATAGCGGTCTTCAAGCGTGGTCTTGCCGAAGTCCGTCAGCAGGGCGTCGCGCGAGCGGTCGACCTCGACCTTGCGCACAAGCGAAAGCTGAGGACGGCCAGCTTCCCAGGCGCTGTCTCCCGCGGCTTCGCCGAGAGGAATCTGTCGCGCCACTTCACCCATCATGTCCCAAAACCCGTGACCAATCAGGGAGTTCAAAGACGAGAAACCCGTCCCCGACCCCCTACATGTTGTGGGCAGTATGCCCCCTCAACCCACTATATGGGGCCACGACCCCTAATGACTCGTCAACGCCAAGATCGTCCGCAAGGCGACTTTTTTCGTTAGCAAAAGGTTAACGCCGTCCAGCATTCCAACCATTGCAAGGGGTTAGGACAAGGGCCGCGACGCGTGGTCGCGGGACTGTGATCAGGACTCCCGTGATGAGCGAACGGAGGTCGTCCGCGGCCCGCCTGGACGCGCGCCTGGGCCCTCGTCGGCGGCGGTCGGTTCATGGCATGCTCCGCACATGACTCTCGATCAGATCTACGCGAGCAAGCGTCTGTCCCCGGCGGAGGCGGCCGACCAGCTGGAATCCGGCCAGCGCCTGGCCATGGGCATGGCGCTGGCAGAGCCGCCCGCCATCCTGTCTGCCATCGCCGCCCGGGCCGAGGCGCGGGAGATCGACGAGGTCCGCCTCTACTACTTCCATTCGACGCCACACGCGGCGACGTCGGTGCTCCGCTACGAGCTGATGGACCGTATCCGGCCGCACTGCTTTTTTCTCGGCCCGATCGAGCGCGCGCTGCTGGCCCGGGGCGAGGCGGACGGCTGTCGGACCATCGCCTTCATGCCCGGCGCCTTCAGCCAGGCGCCGCGGCTGATGAGCCAGCCGGCGCCGATGGACGTCTTTGTCACCGCCGTCTCACCGATGGACCGTCACGGCTTCTTCAGCCTCGGCGCCAGCAACGACTACGGCTCGGCGCTGGTGAACTCGGCCCGCCGGGTCATTGTCGAGGTCAACAGGCACATCCCGCGCGTCCGGGGCGGCATGATCCATGTCAGCCAGGTCGACGGCATCGTCGAGAACGACCAGCCGCTGTTCGAGAATCCCTCCCGCGAACGCTGCGCCGATGATGACGCTATCGGTCGCATCATCGCCGGTCTGGTCGAGGACGGGGCCTGCCTGCAGATGGGCATCGGCGCGCTGCCCGATGCGGTCTGCTCTGCCCTGGGTCAGCACCGCGACCTGGGCGTCCACACCGAGCTGCTGTCGCCCGGGCTGGTCGACCTGATGCGAAAGGGCGTGGTCACCAACCGGCGCAAGGCCACCGACCCCGGCCTGTCGATCTTCACCTTCGCCCTGGGCGACAAGGCGCTCTATGACTTCATCGACGACAACCCCTCCGTCGAGAGCCGGCCGGTCGACTACGTCAACGACCCGGCGGTGATCGCCCGCAATGACAAGGTCGTGTCCGTCAACGCCACCCTGCAGATCGACCTGTCGGGCGCCTGCAACTCCGAGCACCTCGCGGGGCGGCAATTCAGCGCCGCCGGCGGCCAGCTGGACTTCGTCCGGGGCGCCTACGCCTCGAAGGGCGGCAAGTCGATCATCGCCTGTCATTCGACCGCGAAGGACGGAACCGTCTCGCGCATCACCACCCGCCTCGACGGGCCGGTGACCACGCCGCGTAACGACACCCATATCGTGGTCACCGAATACGGCCATGTCGATCTCAAGGGCCTGTCGTCCTTCGAACGAGCCAAGGCGCTGATCGGGCTGGCCCATCCGAAGTTCCGCGCCGAGCTGACCGCGGCGGCGAAGGCGGACGGCAGCCTCTGAGGCTTGCGCTGACGTCGGCGCGGGGCTATCAGCCGCCCGTCACTGGGGAGTAGCCGCCCGCATACCCAGCGGGGAGCGCGTCAACAAACTTGGAGCCCCGGCTCCATGGCGCGCTCAGTCCGAGAGGACCTGGCGAGACCTTTGGCTTTCGCACGCGGCCAGCGGGGCCGAGGGTGCGGAACGCCAATGGTCTGTCTGCTCGGCCCCGCCAGGTGAACTGTTCATGGAAGCCTTCCTCGTCTCCACCGGCCTCGTGGCCATCGCCGAGATCGGCGACAAGACCATGCTGCTGGCCATCGTGCTGGCGGCGCGATTCCGCAAGCCCTGGCCGATCCTGGCCGGGATCCTGGTCGCCACCCTGGCCAACCACGGCCTGGCCGCCACCATCGGCTCGGTGGCCGGCCACAGCCTGAACGGTCCCTGGATGAAGTGGGTTCTCGGCCTGCTGTTCATCGGCTTCGGGGCCTGGGCGCTCATTCCCGACAAGTTCGAGGACGACGAGGCGCCGTCCGCCGTGCGGGCCGGCTCGGTCTTTCTGACCACGGCCATCGCCTTCTTCTTCGTCGAGATGGGCGACAAGACCCAGGTCGCGACCGTGGCGCTGGCGGCGAAGTTCCACAGCATCCTGCTGGTTGCCGCGGGCACGACCCTGGGCATGATGATCGCCAACGCCCCGGCCGTCTGGATCGGCGAGGCGGCGGCCACCCGCCTGCCGCTGCGCTACATCCGCTGGGCGGCGGCGGCCTGTTTCGCGGCGATCGGGCTGTGGATCCTGATCGCCGGCTAGGCTGAGGCCAGCCGCGCTCGGTACGCGTCGCGCGCGGCCTTGAAGCGCTCGAACGGGAACCGCATCGGGACCCCTTCGAGCGCGGCGGCCAGCATCTCCAGGTGCGCCTCCCAGCCGGCGGCCCCGCGCCCGGCGTCGTCTTCGGGCGGCGTGGTGAGCGTCAGGGTCAGGCGGCAGGCCTGCGGCCCCTCTATGTCCAGCGCCCAGCGAACCGGCCTCAGCGGCTCGCCAGGCCCGCTCCAGCTGTATTCCAGCAGCGTTCCTGGCTCGAACGCGGTCACTTCGCTGTCTATCACCGTGCCGGAGTCGACGAAGTCGAGCCGGGCCCGGCCGCCGACCCGGGCGTCGATCACCCCCGGGGCCAGCCACTCCGGCAGGCGGGCGGGGACGGTCAGAAAGGTCCAGACCGTTGCGGCGGCATGGTCCAGATGTCGGATCAGGGTGATCTCGATGGCCTCGGCCCGGCGCGTGATCCGGCCGGGGGCCTCTGGGGCGTCGATCAGGGACATGGCAGCGCTCCTTCGGGCAGGGACCAAAGGCTAGCCCGGCGCCGACAGTCGGAATTTGACCTGGATCAAGGCGCGGACGTCGCCAGCGTCCGCCGGCGACGCTAGGCTCAGAGCCCAGCCCTCAGGAGTCCCTCATGACCGACGAAGCCAAACCCGCCTATGTCATCCTTGTCCGCGAGCGGATGATCGACCCCGAGGAATTCGCTACCTACGGCCAGAAGGCGCGGGAGGCGCGCGGTGGTCACGCCGTCACGCCCCTGGCCTTCTACGGCCGTCAGGAGGTCCTGGAAGGGCCGGAGACGGACGGCACGGTCATCCTGAAGTTCCCGGGCTTTGCCGAGGCCCAGGCCTGGTACCGCAGCCCCGCCTACCAGGAGGCGTTGCAGCACCGGCTCAAGGGCGCCGAGTACCGGGTCGTGATCGTCGAGGGCGTCTAGGCGTCGAGCCACAGCGGCAGGCGGGGCGGGAGCAGGGCCTCCACCAGGGTGTCGACCAGACGCTCCGCCGGCGCCCAGCCATAGCCGCTGACAGTGACCAGGTTGTGCGCCACACCCTGCAGGCCGCACAGCAGGGCCTGGGTTCGACCCTCGACATCGTCGGGCGACGCAGTCGCCCAGGCCCGCCGCATGAGGTCGAAGAACAGCGCGAACTGGTCGGCGGCCTCATCCAGAAAGACGCTGACCTCGGGCTGGGTGACGCCCTCGGTCATGTAGACGACGCGATAGGTCTCCGGATGGTCGACCCAGTAGCGAACATAGGCGCGTGAAACCGCCGCCAGCCGCTCGCGCGGGGATTCGATACCGGCCGCCAGCCGGCCCAGCGCGGTGAACAGCCCTTCGAACACCTCGGCCCAGATGTGGCGCAGGATGTCGGTCTTGCTTCCGAAGTAACTGTACAGGGTCGCCGGCGTGCAGCCCGCCTCCTGCGCCATCCGGCGCATCGAGACCGAGGCATAGCCTTCCTCCCGGAACAGACGGATCGCCACGGCCGCGATCCGCGCCTGCGTGGCCTTCATGGCCTCGGCGGAGCGGGGCGGGCGCCCCCGCGGCCGTATCGCGGTTGACTCGGACATCATCCCTATTTAATTAGCACGCGTTCATTTTAATGCAATCAGACGCTGGAGCAGGGAAAAGTCCAGGATGCGACAGCCCATGACATTCAATGAGACCGGCTTCCGGCTGGCCATTCTTGCGGTCGGACTGGTGATCGTCTGGACGGGACTCAATGTCGGGCTCGGCGGGATCGTCACCCTGGGCCTTCAGGGGCCAACCGACTTCCTGGCCGTCACCGACCCGCAGGCCTTCGCGGCTCAGGACAGCCATGTGCGGTTCCTGGGCGGCCTTTGGCTCGGGGTAGGGCTGCTGTTCGTCGCGGCGGCGTGGCGGCTGCGCGCGCTGAAGCCTGCGGTCCAGGCCGCGCTGGTGCTGATCGTCATCGGCGGGCTGGCGCGGTTCAGCGCCCTGCGGCCCGACGTGCTGTTTGGACCGCAGATCGTCGGCTCTTTCCTCGCCGAGGTGGCGCTGATGCCCCTGCTGCTCCTGTGGAGCACAAGGGTGGCCCGGCGGGGCGCCTAACCGCCGAGCCCCTTGGCCA